>JANXPK010000322.1 GCA_025357355.1 Rhodobacterales bacterium | reverse complement strand
ACCAGCCGCACATGCTTTCTTGTCCACCGTTGCCGACGATGGCGTTCCAGTAGCGGTCGGTCTCTTCCTGATCATCGGTGGCGATCTGGAACGAGAAAGCCTCGTCATGGTGAAACGCTGGCCCGCCGTTCAGGCCAAGGCAGGGAATGCCGAGGACCGTGAAATTGACGGTCAGCACGTCACCGGCATGACCCGATGGATAATCACTTGGCGCACGACTGACGCTCGTGACATGGCTGTCGGGAAAGATCGCGGCATAGAACCGGGCCGCAGCCTCGGCGTCCTTGTCGTACCACAGGCAAATCGTGTTCTTTGCAATCACCATGGCGTGTCCTTTCCGATGCAGCTGCGGGGTTAACCGCAAGTTTTGCGACAAAGTCAGTGTCCGTCAACGGCATTAGACCACCGGTGTCGCCTGCAACAACGGCATCACAGCGGCCATCTCCGGCCCGGCTTCCAAGCCCGTCAGCACGCGGCGCAGGGGGCGGTAAAGGCCCTTGCCTTTGCGGCCGGTCGCGGATTTCACTGCCTCGGTCCACGTGTGCCAGGTGTCATGGGTCCACGGTCTGGCGGGCAGCAGGGTCAGGGCCTGACGGACGAAATCAACATCCTCGGCATCGACCAGCGGGGCCGCCCCATCGCGGAAAAGTTTCCACCAACCCTCAAGGTCGGCGAGCACGGTGATGTTGCCCTTGGCGACCGACCAGAACAGCTCTGCCTTGTCGGCTGGCACGCCCAATGCGGCGATCCGGGCGGCGACGGCGGGCAGGGGCAGCGATTGGACATGGGCACGGGTCAGCGGGAACAGATCGGCGTCGTCGAACTTGGTCGGTGCCGCGCCAAAGCTGCCGATATCAAAGCCGTCGACCAGCTCTTGCAGGGAGCCTGCAAGTTCAACGGGTTTGGATGACCCCAGTCGCGCCATCAGGCTCAGGAGTGCCAAGGGCTCCACCCCCCGCGCCCGCAGATCGCGCAGGGCCAGCACGCCCAGGCGCTTGGACAATTCCTCGCCTTGCGGGCCGGTCAACAGTGAATGATGGGCAAAGTCGGGCGGGGTGCCGCCCAGCGCGCGCATGATCTGGATCTGCGTGGCGGTGTTGGTGACGTGATCCGCCCCGCGCACGATGAAGCTGACCCCCATGTCGATGTCATCGACCGATGACGCAAAGGTGTACAGCACCTGCCCGTCGGCCCGGATCAGCACCGGGTCGGACACCGAAGCGGCATCAATCGAGATCGGGCCAAGGATGCCGTCCGGCCACTCGATCCGCTCCTGATCCAGCCGAAAGCGCCAATAGCCAGCCCGCCCCTCGGCCCGCATCTTTTCCCGCTCCTCTGCCGTCAGGCGCAAGGAACTTCGGTCATAAACCGGCGGTTTGTGCATGTTCAGCTGCTTCTTGCGCTTGAGGTCCAATTCGACCGGCGTCTCGAAGCATTCATAAAACCGCAAGGAAGCGCGCAACTGATCGGCCGCCTCGCGGTAGCGGTCCATCCGCAGCGACTGCCGCTCCACCCGGTCCCAGTGCAGGCCGAGCCAATCCAGATCGGCCATGATGCCGTCGGCATATTCCTGTTTTGACCGCTCTTGATCGGTGTCGTCCAGCCGCAGGATGAATTGGCCGCCCGACTTGCGGGCGATCATGAAGTTCATCAGGGCGGTGCGCAGATTGCCGACATGGATATAGCCGGTGGGCGAAGGGGCAAAGCGGGTCACGGTTGTGCGGGTCATGGCGGTCTCCTCAGGCGGCCTGCCTGTCATGGCGCGCCGAAAATGTCCAGTTCGCGCGGGCTTTGAGCCGCATTGCAACGGCCGGCAGCATCGCTAATCTGCGGCCATGACCCAGATGTCCCCCAACGCCATCGCGCCTGATGCCGAGATGATCGAAGCTCTGGCCCGAGCCGCCATCGCAGCCCTGCCCGAACCTTACCGCGCTGCCGCCGCACTGGTGGCCCTGCGGGTCGAGGATTTTGCTGACCCCGAACTGCTGGAGGCCCTTGTCATCGAAGACCCGTTCGAGCTGACCGGGCTTTACGACGGCACGCCCCTGACCGAGAAATCCGTTACCGATCAGCCCCAGCAGCCTGACCAGATCTTCCTTTTTCGCCGTGCCATCCTGGATGAATGGCTGGAGCGCGGTGATGTCTCGCTTGCCGAACTGGTTGCCCATGTCTTCGTCCACGAGTTGGCCCATCATTTCGGCTGGACCGATGATGACATTGCCCGCATTGATCCGTGGTGGGAATGACGGAGCCAGGAATGGCGGGTCGGGCGGTTGCACTTTCGCCCGCGCCATGCTTAGGGCTGATCCTGCAGCGCCGGAAAGGAGCAGCCGTGCCATGACCCGCCTGTTCGCCTGGGCTGCCTTGACGGCCCTTTTGCTGGCCACCCCGGCCCACCCCGGCCCCATCGCGGATGCGGCAGCGGCGATCGAGGGCAAGTTGGCGGCCAAGGACCCAGCGGGCGCCGTCGATGCGGCACGCGATCTTTTTGCCCAGGTTCTGAATCAAAGCCCGACGCTGGGGTTTACCCAGTCGCTGCTGATCGCCGAAACCGCCACCGGTTACGGCGTTTTCAACGCGCGGGCCAGCAACCAGTTCAAGAAGGGCGAGCCGATCCTGATCTATTGCGAGCCTTACGGCTTTGGTTATGGCACGCCGGGTGCCGGGCTTTATTCGGTGAATTTCGTGGTTGACCTGCAAGTGCTTGACGCCTCGGGCAACCAGTTGGCCAATGCACCGGATGCCACCGAATACAACATGACCTCGCGCCATCAGAACCGCGAAGTCATGGCCAACATCACCTATAGCCTCGACGGGATTCCCGTGGGCCAGTACACCTTGGTCACCACGCTGCACGACAAAAACTCCGGCAAGTCGGGCAGCTTCCAGACCGCAATCGAAATCACGCCATAGGGAAAGCCGTGCAAGTGCAGACACCCGTCATCACCCTGACCCTGAACCCCGCGCTCGACATGTCCAGCGAGGTGCCCGCTTTGATCCCCGATCAAAAGCTGCGCTGCACCGATCCATTGCTCGACCCCGGTGGCGGCGGACTGAACGTCAGCCGTGCGATTGTGGCGTTGGGCGGAGAGAGTCTGGCATTGGTTGCGTTGGGCGGGTTGACCGGCGACCGGCTGGCGGGGCTGATCCGGGCTGATGGGGTGCCCTTTCTGGCGCTGACCGCCCCGGGCGAAACCCGGCTCAGCCTGACCGTGACCGAGGCGACGTCCGGGCGGCAGTACCGCTTCATGCTGCCAGGGCCGCGCTGGTCCGAACAGGATCAGGAACGGGTCTTTATCCTGTTGCGCGCCTCGGCCCGGCCCGGCGCCTTTGGCGTGATCTCTGGCAGCCAGCCGCCGGGAGTGCCGGTTGACTTTCCGGCCCGCCTTGCCCGCGCCATGCCGGGGCTGAACGTGGTGCTCGACACCTCTGGCCCCGCGCTGAAAGAGGCGGTTGACCATCCAATACCTGGTCTTGCGATCCTGCGCATGGACGATGCCGAAGCCGAGGCTCTGGCCCAGGGACCGCTGATTTCGCGCAGCGACAGCGCAGATTTCGCGCAAGGTCTGGTCGATCATGGTGTTGCCCGGCTGGTGGTGGTGGCACGCGGCGCCGATGGCTCGGTTCTGGTCGACAAAGAGCGCCGGATTTTTGCCAAGGCCGCCAAGGTCAAGGTCAAAAGCACGGTCGGGGCAGGCGACAGTTTCGTCGCCGGTCTGGTGCTGGCGCTGGCACGGGGCGAAACGGCGGAGGCCGCGTTGTCTTTGGGCAGCGCTGCAGCATCTGCCGCCGTTACCACCGACGCAACCCAACTTTGCCGCTATGACGACGTGATGCGGCTCTTGCCGGAATGCGTGATTTCGCAGGTCTGAGATCAGCCACGCGGCACGAACAGGATCACCGCCACCCCGGCAAGCGCCAATCCCACGCCCGCCAGATCAACCCGATCTGGCCTGACCCCCTCGACCGCCCATAACCATGCGAGCGAAGCCGCGATATAGATGCCGCCATAGGCCGCAAAGCTGCGCCCGGCATGGGACGGCGGGGTCAGCGCGAGCGCAAGCGCAAAGCCCGCCAAAGCGACCGCCCCCGGCACCAGCCACCACAGGGACGCGCCGCGCCACCACGACCACACGGCAAAGCAGCCCGCAATCTCCAGCACCGCCGCCAGGACGTACAACCGCAAACTCACCCTATCGCCCCCCGTATGCTCTTTTCCAAATATTCCCGCCCGAGGCGTTTTTCACCGGAATCCCTTACGCCGGGTTAAAATCTGAAAGCCAATCCATTGATTCCACGGTTTCAAAAAGCGTCCAGATCCGGATACCCTCACGCCTCATCCCGCCACCGGTTCACGATCGGATAGCGCCGGTCGAGCCAAAGCGCCTTTTTCGTCAGCCGCGTCCCCGGTGCCGCCTGAAAACGCTTGTATTCCGACAGGTACAAGAGCTGCTCGACCTTCTTGACCACGGCATGGTCAAAGCCAGCTTCGACCAGTTCCGCCACCGACAGTTCCCGCTCGATCAGCCCGTCAAGAATGGCGTCCAGAATCTTGTATGGCGGCAACGAATCCTCGTCCTTCTGATCCGGCCGCAGTTCTGCCGAGGGCGGCTTTTCGATCACCCGCGCCGCGATCACCTCACCTGCCGGGCCCATCATCCACGGTTTGTGGTTGGCATTGCGCCAGCGGCAGGTATCAAAGACCCGGGTCTTGTACAGGTCCTTGATCGGATTGTAGCCGCCGTTCATGTCGCCATAGATTGTGCAGTACCCCACCGCCATCTCGCTCTTGTTGCCGGTGGTCAGCAGCATCTCGCCAAACTTGTTGGACAGGGCCATGAGGAGCAGGCCGCGCAGCCGGGACTGGATGTTTTCCTCGGTAATCCCGGTGTGGGTGCCGGCAAAGAGGTCGGCCAAAGCCGCACCTACCGCCGCCTGCGTCCCGCCGATGGCGACCGTATCCAGCCTGCAGCCCAATGCCCGCGCCACCCTTTCGGCGTCTTCCAGCGAGTGGGGCGAGGTGAAGGCCGACGGCAGCATCACGCAGCGGACATTGGCGGGCCCGATCGCATCCGCCGCAATCGCCGCGACAAGAGCCGAGTCGACGCCGCCTGACAGGCCAAGAAGCACTTTGCCGAAGCCCGACTTACCAAGGTAGTCGCGCAAGGCCAGCACCATGGCGTGATAATCAGCCTCGACCACGTTGGGCAGCAACTCCAGCATCCCCGGCAGCGCCCGCCAGCCGTCGCTGGTTTGCACAAAATCGACATGGGTCACGCAGGGTTCAAACTGCGGCATTTGCAGCGCCAGCTCACCGCCAGGGTTCAAGACGAAAGAGGCGCCGTCAAACGCCTGATCGTCCTGACCGCCGACCATGTTGAGATAGATCAGCGGCAGCCCGGTTTCGACCACCCGCGCCACCATGAGGTTGGTGCGTACGGCAGGCTTGCCGCGGTGATAGGGCGAGCCGTTGGGGACCAGCAAGATCTCAGCACCGGTTTCCATCAGGGTCTCGCACACCTCGGAATGCCAGGCGTCCTCGCAGACGGGCATGCCGACACGCAGGGGGCCGATGCGGCAGGGGCCGGAGATATCCGCCTCGGCAAACAGACGCTTTTCATCGAACACCCCGTCATTGGGCAGTTCGTGCTTGAGGATGACGGCGACGACGCAGCCCGATTGCAACACGTAATAGGCGTTGTAAAGCTGGCCGTTGCGGCGGTGCGGGCCGCCGATGCCAAGGGCCGGGCCTGCGGCGCAGTCGGCGGCCAGCCGCGCAATCGCCGCCTCGGCCGCCGTCACAAAGGCAGGTTTGAGGATCAGGTCCTGGGTCTGATAACCGGTGATGAACATCTCGGTCAGGGCTACCATCTGGGCCCCGGCGGCACGGCCCTCTTCCCAGACCCGCAGGGCCAGGGCGGCGTTGGCCTGAAGGGCGCCCACGGTCGGGTTCAGTTGCGCCAGGGTCAGGCGAAAAGTCTCGGCCATAGGGCGATCTCCACTGTCTGGCATCGGTTCTAGCAGGTTGCACGGCAAGGGAAAGCCTGCCCTCCTGCGCCACGCTTGTCAGGGGCTGGGTCGGCAGATAGGCTTGGCGGCAAGCAGCGAAGGGTGCGTGGAATGCAGGTGGGTCGTATCAGGATTATCGGGCTTGGGTTGGGCCTTGCCTTGGGCCTGGGGCTGGCGGCAGGGGCGCAGGATGTCGTCAGCAAGCAATACGACGACGGCTCGGTCTATCAGGGCACGTTCAAGAACGGCCGTCAGGATGGTCAGGGGACCTACACGCTGCCCAATGGTTACAGCTATACTGGCGATTGGGTTGACGGCGAGATCAAGGGGAAGGGCACCGCACACTACCCCAATGGTGCGGTCTACGAGGGTTCCTTCGACAAGGGCCGACCGGTTGGCCATGGCAAGATCACCTTCCCGGATGGCGGCACCTATGAAGGCGACTGGACTGCGGGGGCGATGACGGGGCAGGGCGTTGCAACCTATGCGAACGGCGCGGTCTATACCGGTGCCTTTATCGATGGCAAACATCAGGGCAAGGGGGTGATGACCGAGCCCGGTGGCACCAAATACGACGGCGACTGGGTGGACGGGATCAAGGAAGGGCACGGCAAGATCACCTATGCCGACGGCACCATCTATGACGGCGACCTCAAGGCGGGCAAGCGCGAGGGTCAGGGCAAGCTGACGATGCCCGACGGCGTGACCTATGAGGGAGCCTGGGCGGGCGGGCAGATCAACGGCACAGGCAAGCTGACCCAGCCGAACGGCGATGTCTACGAGGGCGCCTTCAAGGACGGGCTGCGTGATGGTTCGGGCAAGGTCACCTATGGCAACGGCGATGTCTACCTTGGCGACTTCGTGGCCGACAAACGCCAGGGCAAGGGCGCCTTGACCGCCAAAGGCGGCGCCCGCTATGAAGGCGCCTGGGTTGCCGGGCGGATGGAAGGGCAAGGGGTGATGACCTATGCGGACGGCTCGGTCTATGAAGGCGCCTTCAAGGCGGATCAGCCGGAGGGGCTGGGTAAGATCACCTATGCTGACAAGTCGAGTTACGAAGGTGTCTGGCTGGCCGGGGTGATCACCGGCAAAGGTCGTGCGGTCTATGCCAGCGGGATGATCTATGACGGCGACTTCGTGGCAGCCAAGCCGGAAGGCACGGGCACGATGACGGAGCCGGACGGGTATACTTATACCGGGGATTGGAAAGCCGGACAGCGCGAGGGCGAGGGGACGGCGACCTACAAGGACGGCACCGTTTACAAGGGCCACTTCACCGCGGGATTGCGCGACGTCAAGGGGAGTTTGACGGCGCCGGACGGGTTCACCTATTTCGGCGACTGGAAGGCCGGGGTAATCGAGGGGCAGGGAGTGGCGACCTATCCGGGCGGCGATGTTTATGAGGGTACGTTTGTGGCAGGCAAGCGGGAGGGTCAGGGCAAGCTGTCCTACAAGGCGGGGCAGCAAAGCGAAGGGGTATGGAAGAACGGGATCCTGACGGCGCCGACGCCAGCGACCCCTCCGGCTGACGGGACCGCGCCTGCTTCCGCGACCGGGGGTGGCGGTTGAAAGGGGTGTCCGGATCTTGACGGTTTTTGAAATTGTTTGGATTCAATGGGTTGGATTTGAGAAATTAACTTGGCGTTAGGGAACAGCCGAAAGGATGGCGTGGTGGAACCCCATCCTGCGGTCGCCGGATGATTTATCTGTGTCGGCATGGGCAGACGGTTTTCAACCTGTCGCGGCGTTATCAAGGCCGGGTGGACAGCCCGCTGACGGCTTTGGGTCGGGCGCAGGCGGCTGCGATGGGGCGTACTTTGGCGGGGTTGGAGTTCAAGGTTTGGGCCAGTCCACTTGGGCGAACGCAAGAAACGCTGGGGTTGATCATGGCTGAGATTAGGCCGGCAACAGCAAGCGATTCCAGACCGAACCTTCTTTTTCCTGCCCGTCATCAAGCGCAGCGCCGGGCAATGCCCGACCGCCCCCTCGGGCGGGCATTCCCTGCCGTCGTCACGAGGCGTGTCGGCTGGAGACCTGCACCATAAAGCTTGGACCTCAACCGATGGATGCCCTCCCGGCGGTCGGGCATTGCCCTCTGACAGCGCGGGTTGAGAGGACGCAAAGCCGCACCGACCATCCGTCAGGCGATATCGCGCGACACCATCTAGAGTCATTCCGCCCTAGGGTGTAGCCGGATGCTCGGCTGTCCGAGGTTGCTAAGGGCGCCTGGGACGGGTTGGACGAGGATGAGATCGAGGCGGACTATCCCGGGGGAAGGGATGGGCTGTTGCCGGGAGAGTGGTTCTTCAAAGGCCCCGCTGGCGAAAGTTTTGCCGTGTTTGCGACCCGGATTGCAGTTGTGCTGGCCGAGTTCGTAGCGGATGCCGCTGCCGTCAAGCTGGTCGCGGCGCACGGCGCAGTCAGCCGGGTGATTCGAGGCCAGTTTGTCAGGTTGGGGTATGGCGAGACATTGTTGCTGCCGGTGCCGCAGGATGGATTCTATGCGCTGGAGCCGGGCGGCAGCGTGCGGTTTATCGCGTGTTCTCGCATCGAGATGTAGATCGCACAACTAATCAGGATGCCGACACCAAGGAACGTCAGAGCGTCCGGGAAGGTGCCAAAGAAGATATAGCCCATGATCGTGGACGTGATCATTTCGGTATAGGCGAGGGGGGCCAGCAATGAGGCCTCGGCATGATCATAGGCGCGTACGATGAAATTGTGGCCAAGATTGGCAATAGCGGCGAGGGAAAGCAGCAAGAGCCAGTCGGTCGCGCTGGGCCAGTGCCAGACAAGTGGTACAAGGGCAGAGGTGATGCAGGCGCCCAGAAGGTTGGTGTGAAAAGTGGTGACAATGGCCTTTTGCGCGCCCGAGATGCGGCGGGTCATCAGGAAATAGAGCGCGAGGCTGGTTCCGTCGGCGAGGGCCAGAAGCGAGCCCGGATTGATGCCGCCAAAGCCGGGGCGGATGATGATGAGGGTGCCGATAAAACCCACGGCGACGGCGGTCCAACGGCGGGGGCCGACACGCTCTCCCAGGATCAGGGGTGACAGGGCGGTGACGACGAGGGGTTGGACAAAGAAGATCGCAAGCGCATCGGCGATGGAGAGGTAGTGCAACGACCAGAAGAAGAAGGAGGTGGCGGCAATCAGGAAGCAGGCGCGCAGACCGTGATAGAAGGGGCGGGTGGGCAAGAGATTGCCGAGCCCGGTGTGGCGGGCAGCGAAGGGCAGGGTCAGGGCCGCGCCAAAGGTCAGTCGCGCCCAGACCAGCTGCAAGACGGGCATGCCTTGCGCGCCCATGAACTTGGCGATGACGTCGATGGCAGGCAAAATCGCCATGGCCGTCAGCATCAGGCCGATGCCGACCAATGGGGTAGAGACAGGCTTGGGTGTCATCGGACGGTTGCCCCGGTTTCGGCTTGTATCCCTGGCATTGATGCCTATGTCGGGGAAGCGAAATCAAACAGTTGCAGCAGAAACATCATGGCGATGGCGTTAGCGCTGTCCGATTCAGGGGAATGCGTACGATGTCAGCAAGGTCGCGTTGGACGGCGGCGGATATTCCGTCGCAAAAGGGACGCACGATCATCATCACCGGAACCGGAGGGCTGGGGTTCGAGGACGCCTTGGCGCTGTGCCGGGTGGGGGCGAAGGTCATTCTGGCCGGGCGGAATGCCGACAAGGGGGCTGCCTCGGTCGCGCGGATCAAGGCGGCGGTCGCGGGGGCGGAGATCGGGTTCGAGGCGCTGGATCTTGCGAGTTTGGCTTCCGTGGCGGCCTTTGCCGGGCGGATGCGGGGTGGGCGGATTGACGTTTTGATCAACAACGCGGCCGTGATGGCGCCACCGAAGCGGCTGGAAACGGCGGACGGGTTCGACCTGCAGTTTGGCACCAATTATCTTGGGCATTTCGCGTTGACCGGGCGGCTTTTACCGATGCTGCGGGGAGCGCGGGTGGTCAATGTCTGTTCGATCGCGGACCGCAATGGGGCGATTGTTTGGGACGATCTGCAATCGCGCCAGCGCTATGTGGCCTGGGCGGCCTACAGCCAGTCCAAGTTGGCCAATCTGATGTTTGCGCAGGAATTGCAGCGGCGGAGCGCGGCGCGGGGCTGGGGGCTGCAAAGCCTGGCGGCGCATCCGGGGATTTCGCGGACCGATCTGGTGGTGAATGGTGCCGGGCGAATGAGCCTGATCGGCATGGCAACCACGGTCTTTGGCCCGCTAATTTCGCAGCCCGCCGCACAGGGAGCGCTGCCGACGCTTTACGCCGCGACCTCGGCCGAGGCGGTGGGTGGCGGCTATTACGGGCCGGATGGAATGGGCGGGATGCGGGGGTATCCGGCGCCCTCGGCCATCGCTTCAGCAGCACTGGATGAGGGCTTGTGCGGGCGGCTTTGGGCCGAGGCAGAGCGGTTGACGGGCGTAACCTACGGATAAAATGAGGTTTTGGAAAAGGCCAGATGGTCGTGTCAGAGCCAGGCCGCGAGGACGGCGGCAAGGTTGTCGCCAAGCTCGGGGCAGAGGTAGCCGCCTTCCTGCACGATCAGGGTGGGCAGGCTGAGGCCGTGGATCATGCGGCCGATCTGGGCAAAGCCCGGGGTGGTGACGGCAAGGCCTGCGAAAGGGTCGCCGACGAAGGCATCGAGGCCGAGGGCGAGGACAAGGGTGTCGGCGCCCCAGTCGGCAATCTTGAGCAGGGCTTGATCAAGCTGGCGCTGGAAGCCCGCGTCGCCGGTGCCGCGCGGCATGGGCAGGTTGAGGTTGGCGCCCTCACCCGCAGCCGCGCCACGCTCGTCCGCATAGCCCCAGAAGAACGGGTAGAAGCGTTCCGGATGGGCGTGCAGCGACACCGTCAGCGCATCGGAGCGGTCATAGAAGATGCCTTGCGTGCCGTTGCCGTGGTGCAGATCGACGTCGAGGATGGCGACCTTGCGGCCCTGCAGGGTGAGCAGTTGGGCGGCGATGGCGGTGTTGTTGAGGTAGCAAAACCCCCCGGCAAGGTCATGGAAGGCGTGGTGGCCCGGTGGGCGGCAGAGGGCGTAGGCGGTCTGGCCTTGCAGAAGGAGTTCGGCGCCGTGAATGGCGGATTGGGCCGAGGCATAGGCGGCAGCCCAGGTATGTGGGCCGATCGGGCAAGAGGTGTCGGTCATGTGGAATCCCGCCTGCCCGACGGCAGACAGGGGATAGCCGTCGGTCCGGCTGGCGGGATGGATGTTGGGGATGACCTCGGCGCTGGCACCCTCTATGCGATGCCAGCGTTGATGGATGGTTTGCAGGAAGGTCAGGTAGCGCTCGGGATGAATGGCCGCGATGGCGTCCATTCCGTGATCCGTGGGTTCAGTGGTTTTCAACCCGAGTTTGTGCAGCCCTACAAGCAGCACGTCGATCCGCGAGGGTGTTTCAGGACAGGGTTTCCGGGCGCCGGACGACAAGAAGAATTGCGGGTCGTGGCGGCGTTGGGTTTCGGAGTAAAGGGCGATCATTGCAGGGCCTTCAGCGCTGGGCCTTCAAGGATCATCATCTGGTAGCCCCGGAAGGTAAAGCCGGTTTTGGTATAGAAACGAGTGGCTTGGGTGTTATCGGGGCTGACACCAAGGGTGACGTAGCGCGCGCCCCAAGCCTGATGGTTCAGCGTCTCTGCGACCAGGGCGCGGGCAAGGCCGGTGCCGCGCGCGGCGGGTGTCACGTAAAGGTCCTGGATATAGAGACCCGGATCGCCGCGATGGGTGGAATAGTCGGGGTAGTAAAGCACCATGCCTTGGGGGTGGATCAGGCCATGGATCAAAGGCGTCGGGCCGAAGGCGGCGTTAGTCAGGGTCTCTGACGTGGAGGCGATGGTGCCCTTGTCCTCGGCCACAAGCGCCTGGAGCATTGCCAGGATTGTGGGGACATCGGCAGGTTTTATGGGGCGGATCAAAAGGTTACCTTGTCACGACCTTTGAGGTTCAGCAGGGTGCGGGCCTCGTCGGGAGTGGCGATTTCGCGACCGAGGCGGGTGACGATGTCGCGGATCAGGGTGACTTGTTGGGCGTTGGATTGCGCCAGGTTACCCTTTGAAATGTATAGGTTGTCTTCAAGGCCAACTCTGACATGACCGCCCATCGCGGCGGACATGGTGGCCATCGGGATTTGCGCGCGACCGGCGGCGAGTACCGAAAACTGGTAGCTGTCGCCAAACAGGCGGTCGGCCGTGCGTTTGAGGAGGGTCAGGGTGTCAGCCTCCGCTGCCATGCCGCCAAGGACGCCGAAGACGAACTGAATGAAGATCGGGGCTTGGATCAAACCGCGGTCGACGAAGTGTTTCAGCATGGTCAGATGACCGATGTCGTAGCATTCAAACTCGAACCGCGCGCCGCGCTGTTGGCCCATTTCATAGAGCACATGCGCGATGTCGCGCGGGGTGTTCTTGAAGACAAGGTCGTCGGTGGCCTCAAGGAATGGCCGCTCCCAATCGAACTGGAAGTGTTTGATTTTGTTGATCATCGGGTAGAGCGCGAAGTTCATGCTGCCCAGGTTGAGCGAGCACATCTCGGGCGAGTTCTGTTTGGGGGCGGCGAGGCGCTGGTCCAGCGTCATGATGGCCGAGCCGCCGGTGGTCATGTTGATGATGGCGTCGGTCTGGGCGTGGATTGTGGGCAGGAAGGCTGCCCAATGGGCGGGGTCGGCGGAGGGG
>JANXPK010000316.1 GCA_025357355.1 Rhodobacterales bacterium | reverse complement strand
GCCTTCCTTCCTTCACTTCCCCGATAGGCCAAAGCCCATCGGGGAGGCGCCTGCCTGCCCCTGGGCAGGCGCCATCAGCGCCCACCCCAGGCAGGCGCCTCCCCTTCCTCACCTCAGTACCCAGCCCAATCCCCCTTGCCTTGCGCTGCCGCGCAGCGGCAATCGGACCGATGAAGGCTCCACCGGAGCCCTCATCAGCCGGTCCTTTGGCACGGGTGGCGAGGGCGGCCATACAGATCAAGCGGCCATCATGATGTTTCCAGCAAGGCTCATCACGCGCTAGTCTGCCAGTCGTGACAACAAAGGCGGGGGGGCGGCACATGCGGCGCGTGATGGTCCGGTATAAACTGAAGCCTGACAAAGCCGACGAAAACCGCAGCCTCGTGCAGGCAGTCTTTGCCGAGTTGCAGCAATCAAGCCCCGACGGCCTGCGCTACGCCACCTTCGCCGAGCCCGACGGTGTCAGTTTCGTCCATCTGGCCTTTATCGACACCGCAGACGGCCGCAATCCCCTGGCCGCTGTTACGGCCTTCCAGGTCTTTTCCGCCAATGTCAAAGACCGCTGCGAAAAGCCGCCGGTTGTCACCGACCTTACCGAAATCGGGTCCTACCGCTTCTTTGGCTGACAAAAGGCCGGCTCAGGCATGCCTCGCCCGGTCACAGAAATCCCGGGATTTCCCGCGGTTGCCTGACAGGTCGGGAATTCCTTGAAATCAACCCTTTGATTCCACACACTTCCACAAACCGTCCAGATCTGGACACCCCCGGCGCAGCCAAGCCGCGCCGGGTCCGCTTCAGGCCTTCACAAAAGGCCGGTCCTTGACCGAGGCTGCAAACCCGTCCAGCGCCGCGCTGACCTCGTCCCAATGCTTCAACGCCTTCACATTCTTCAGCCAGGCATCGACCCTTGGATATTTCGACAGGTCGCTGCCGATCATCTGGCCCAACGCCACCACCGAGCCGCAGAAATAGTCCGCCACCGTGATGTCATCGCCCGTCAACCATTTCTTGCCATGGGCCAGGAAGTAATCGTTCAGCACCGCCAGCCAGAACTTGCTGCGCTCCAGCCCCCATTCCAGCGTCTTGGCCTGCGCCTCGTCGGTCTGGCGCTTGTGGTGCGGGAACAGCTGAGGATAGGCAAGGTTATAGCCCCAGTCGCGGTAGAAGTTGGAATTGCACCAGTCCATGATCTCGTTGATCTTGGCCCGTTTCCTGATGTCACCGGCATATTCCGGCAGGCCATGCTTCTCGGCCAGGTATTTCAGGATCGAGATGCTTTCGGTCAGCTTCAGATCGCCATCCTCCAGCACCGGCACCAGCCGGTTGGGGTTGAACGAGATATAGGGCTCCTGATGATGCTCGCCCGTGAACAGGTCCACCACGACCATGTCCACCTTCAGCCCCTTTTCGGCAATGAACAGCCGAACCGGCCGACTGGTGATCGACGCCGGATGCATATGCAGTTTCATGTCATTCCTCCCTGTTGTGGTTCAGTCTGGATAAGCGTTCTTCGGCCCGCGGTCGGCCGACAAGGTCTGCTGCCGCCGCTTGACCAGCAGTTCGATGGCATCGGCCAGATGGACCTCCATGATATGATGATCCCCCGCCGCCACCCGGATCCGGTGCGCTTCGATCATCACATCGGCATGGCTGCACCCCACCGGCGGTTCGAACCGGTACGACGCAGTTCAATCAACAGCCCGCAGGGGTCTTCGAAATAGATCGAATCCATGAAGCCGCGATCCTTGGGCCCGGAGTGTTTGATGCCCCGCTCGTCCAGCCGGATCACCGCCTGCCGGAACGTCGCCTGCGAGACCGAAAACGCGATGTGATGCACCGCGCCCACTTCGGTGGACGTCCGCCGTTTTGGCGGTTTGCGGGCCTCGTTGGTGAAAACCGTGATCAGCCGCCCGTCGCCGGGGTCGAAATACAGATGGCCCTCGGCCGGTTGGTCAAGGTTGGGCTGGTCAAAGACAAAGGGCATCCCCAGCGTGCCTTCCCAGAAGTCGATGGTCGATTGCCGGTCCGCCCCGACCAGCGTGATGTGATGCACGCCCTGCGTCTGCAACTTTCTCATGATGCGCCTTCCTTGGCTTCGGACCAGTCAACCAGTTTGGACTTGTAACTCGTGCGCGGCAAGGTTCCTGGCGGCACCAGCGTGACCTTGGTCGCCACCAGCAACCGCGCCCGGATCGCCCGCTGCATCTCTTCAGCCAACCCAAGCCGCGCCTCCGCCTCTACCACCACCGGCAAAGGCGGCGCTTGCTTCGGCCCCTTCGCCACGGGCCGCACCTGTATAAGCCCCGGCACCCCGTCGAACCCCGCCACCACTTCGCGGATCGCGGAAGGAAAGACATTGACTCCCCGCACGATCAGCATGTCATCCGTTCGCCCGATGCAACGCACCCGCAGACTGTCACGCCCACAAGCACAGCGACTGGTCCAGACACGCGCGTGATCACGACTGCGGAACCGCAGCAAAGGGGCCGCCCGTTGCGCCAGGTGCGTATACACCAACTCCCCCTCCGCCCCGTCCACCATCGGCACCACCGCACCCATGTCCGGATCGATCAACTCGACATGCACCAGCCCCGCGCCTGAAAAGTGCATACCAACCTGATGCTCGCATTCCCCCCACAACGACACCGCAATATCGCCGATCCCCATCGCTTCGGTGACCCGCGCGCCCCAGGCCGCCTCCAGCCGCCCCCGCAACTCTGCCTCGCCGCCCCCCGGCTCTCCCGCCACCAACAGCCGCTTGACCGACGTCGCCGCCAGATCAAGCCCGGTGCTTTCGGCCAGTTCCGCCAGATGCAGCGCAAACGACGGCGTCAGCGCCACCACGTCCGGATGCTAAAGCGTCTGCGCCTGCTACAGCCGGTCGCTGCTGCCCGACCCCCCCGGCACATGACACAGACCCAGCGCCGCAAAAGCATCCAGTGCCACCCCCGCCACGAACGGCCCGGCATTGTAGGTCGACACGATCATCTCGCCCGCCTGCATCCCCGACGCGCC
>JANXPK010000294.1 GCA_025357355.1 Rhodobacterales bacterium | reverse complement strand
GTCTGGCGTGTCCAGGAACGATAGCAGCGCCAGCAGGTCCTTGACCGCCAGCTCTGCCCCCAGCTTCAGCCGGTCGGCCCCGGCAATTGGCAAGCCGCGCTTCTTGCAGGCGCGGATGATCTCGGTGAACAGCGCCGACCGGCTTTGCACCAGGATGAGGAAATCGCCCGCATGCACGGCGCGTACCCCGTCACGCGCGACAATGGTCACAGCCGTGGCCAGCATGTCACTGATCCACGACGCCACCTGTTCGGCCAGCCGCGCCACATGATGGGCAGAGGAGATCAGATCGACCGGGTCGTCGAAATTCCTGTCGACGGGATCCTTTTCGGGCTCAATCAACGGCCACAGATCAACGCGGCCGGGCAGGGTCTCGCGGTAGGCGACATGGGCAACCTCGGGGCCCAGGGCCGCAGCGTCGCGGTCCCGCAGGGCGGCATCGACAAAGCCCAGGATCGCGGGGGCAGAGCGGAAGGAATGTTCCAGTTTCAGGCTCTGAAATGCCTGATTTGCGGCGCCGAACCGCTCTGCGAAAGTGCGCCGCTTGTCATCGAAGGCGGCGACATCGGCGCCCTGGAACGAGTAGATCGACTGTTTCTGATCGCCCACCACGAACAGCGTCCGGGGCGCGGCGCGGGCACTTTCGCCGGCCGTGAACTCTGCCGTCAGCAATTCGATCACGCGCCACTGCGCCGGGCTGGTGTCCTGCGCCTCGTCCACCAACACATGGTCGATGCCGCCGTCAAGCCGGTAGAGAACCCAGGCGGCAACTGATGGATTGGTGACCAGCGTCGTGGCCCGGGCAATCAGATCGTCAAAATCGAGCCAGCCACGCTGAGCCTTGCGCTCTTCGTAGATCGGCAGAAAGGCCGCCGCGAAAGCGCGGAGCGCCGCTGTCTTGCGCGCCGCCTGCATCGCGACCCGGCGGGGGCGCGCGGCCTCGATCCGCTGCATCAACGCGTCTAGATTCGGCAAGACCGCCGCCAAGGCTGTGCGGGTGTCCTTTGTCGGGAAAGTGCCGACCTTGGCCGCATAGGGGGTCTTGCCCGATTTGAACAGCAAGAGGTCCTCCAGCGCGATCAAGGTCGCAAGATTAGCGGCCTGCAAATCAAGCGCCGCCAGTTGACCATGGGCGTTGACGTCAGTGGGCGTACCCGCGGCCAAGGCTGGCAGGATCTGCACGATCAACTCGGCTTCGCGGCCGAGAAAGACGTCGGCCAGAATAGCCTCTGCCGTCTCCACCTCATCGGATTCGACCCTGAGGCCGCTGAAACTGTCGCGTTTGCCGACAATCTCTTCGACCAGTTCCATGAAATCGCTGCCGGAAAATTCCAACGCCGCCTGCGATACCGCGTCGGGGGCCAGTTCTGCCGCCATGTCCTCGAGAATGTCCTGCCTGAGCAGCCGGGCAGAGCGTTCGTCCAGTTCGCCAAAACGCGGCGACACCCCGGCCTCCAGCGGAAAGCGCCGCAAAAGCGTGGCGCAGAAACTGTGGATGGTCTGTATCCGCAAGCCGCCCGGCGTTTCGATCGCCCTCGCAAACAGCCGCCGCGCCCGGGCGAGGTGGACGGCATCCATCCGCTCTTCACCCAGATCGGCCAAGGCTGCCCGCAGCGCATCGTCCGGCTTCATCGCCCATTCGCCCAGCGTGCGGAACAGCCGGTTCTGCATCTCGCTGGCGGCGGATTTGGTGTAGGTCAGACACAGGATGCGCTGCGGTTCGACATCGCCCAAGAGCAACCGCGCCACCCGGTCGGTCAGCACCCGGGTCTTGCCAGACCCCGCGTTGGCCGACAACCAGGTCGACGATTGCGGGTCCGAAGCCCGAACTTGCCGAAGGCTCGCCGCGTCACGCGTCATCGGCACCCCCGAGCAGGATCGCCATCGCAGGGTCCGACATCTGCCATTCGCCGAACCGCGACAGGTGGTCATAGTCGAACGATCTGCGGGTCTCGAACACTGCGCGGCGGGCGGTATAGCCGGTTTCGCGGAGGTGATATTTCGCGATCAGATGGCAGAAGCGGTCCCACAGGTCGTCCAGTTCGGCAGAGGTCACCTCGGCATCGACCGCCTTTTCACCCGACCCCAGCCCGATATAGGTGATCCGCGCCACCTGCGCCCGGCCCAGGCTGGCAAAACCGCCGCGTTCGGCCATCGCGGCGGCCAGCAGCAGTTGCTTGTCATAAGCCTCCTGCTGCGGCTTGGTCGGCGGCGACCCGCTTTTGTAGTCGATCAGGTGCAAGCGGCCATCCGCCAGCAGGTCGATCCGGTCGGGCGTGCCGAACAGTGTGAACCCGGTCGCGCCCACGGCCAAAGACCCCTGCTCTTCCAGCAGCACCGTCGCACCGCCATAGCGGGTATCATGGCGCAGGAAATGGTCGGCGGCGCGTTCCAGTCGCGCCAACCACAACAGCCGCGCCGAAGGGAAGGGAATGGTCGCTGCCAGGACCCGCCGGGCCGTCAGCAACAGCCGCACTTTGGCCTCAGGCGTGGTTTCGCCGGTGGGACGTTCCTTGACGAAAGTCTCCAGGATCTGATGAATCGCGGTGCCACGGTCGCGGTCCTCGGGGTGGTGGCGCAAGGGGTCCAGCGGTTTCAGGCGCAGGATGAAACGCGCATAGATCGCATAAGGATCGCGGATCAGCGTGGCAATCCGGGTCAGTGCCAGTCGCGGGGGCCGCACCGCCAGCGGCGGCTGCGGTTTCGGACGGACGGCAGGCGCCAGGCGCGGGTCGCTCGTCTGCGCAGCCATCGGCTGCTCAATCGCGGCGGTCAGGTCAAGCCAGCGGCGCCCGCGTTCGCGCATCGCGGCCAGCGCTTCGGGCCCGCGCCGATCCGGCAGACCCTCGGTCAGATTGCACAGCCGGTTGAGCCAGCGTGACGGCACTGTTTCAGCCTCGGCATCGCGGGTCGCGCGGGTCAGGATCACTGTTTTCGCCGCGACCGCCTGCTGAAAGTCATGCGCCGCAAGGCCGATCTGGCGTTCGGGCAGCAAAAGCCCGGCCTCGTGCCGCATCTTGCGGTTCAGCCATGGGTCCGGGTTGGCACTGGCGGGCCAGACACCGTCGGTCAACCCGCCCAGAATGACGCAATCGGCATGCAATTCGCGGGCTTCGCGGTGGCCATAAAAGGCAACAAGCGGATGGCGGTCATAAACCTCGCGCACCTCGCCCTCCTGAACCAGCGCGTCAAAGAGGTCGAGGTAGTCGAGCGCCGACATCGCATCGCCATGAGGCGCCTCGGCTTGCAACTGGTCCATCAGCTGGCGCGCCTCTTGCCCCGCCGCCCCTTGCCACAGGTTTGCCGTGCCACCACCGGCCAACGTTTCTGTCACCGCAAGATGGCGCGACACATGGTCGGTCAAATGGATGCTGTCTGATCGCCCGAAACGCCCGATCACCGGCGCCAGTTCACGAGCCCACTCCATCGCCCCGGCCCGGTCAGGGCGGGCGGCCCAGGTCAGAATGTCGTCTTGCGTCGGAAAAGCCGGACCGGACCTGCGCAAGTCCAGCTCAAGCCGCCGGGTATGGGCAAGGTGCCGGCCACGGCCCGCGCCCGAGGCGACCAGCGGATGCTTCAGTAACGTCAGTAGTCGTTCCGAGGTCAGCGCCTGACCAAAGGCCCCCGCGACCAGTCGCAACAACCGGCCCGGCGCCGACAGCGCCAGCGGGCTGCCCGCCGAATCGTCCGCCACGATGCCCCAGCGTTGCAACGCCGCCGCCACCCGCCGCGTCAGGCCGCGGTCGGGCGTGATCAGGGCTGCCCGCTCGCCACGCTCTACCGCGTGACGCAGGACCAATGCTATGGCCAGAGCCTCCTGGCGCGGGCCGGCGGCCTCGATCAGGGTCATCGCTGCCGTCGCCCCGACCAGATCGGGCAATGCCTGCCCCTCGACCAGCCATTGATCGGTCACCGGAGCCGGTCGCAATGCCAATGAGATCAGGCGGTTGCGATCTGGATCAGGCGGTGCCGCCTGCCGCCACAGGCCAAAGGCGGACACCGGAACCCCCAGCCCCTCCATCAGTCTGCGAAACCGGAACTGCGGATGATCCTCTGCGGTCATCCCATCGCCCATGGCATCCCAAACCGGCGCAGGCAGGTCGCTGTCAAAGCCCGGCACCACCACGGCACCCTGCGCCAGCCCGGCAATCGTGCGCATCAACTGCGCGGTCGTGCCGCGCGACCCGGTCGATCCGGCGATGATCACCGGGCTGTCAGGCGGCTTTTCCTGCCACAGCGCCGCCAATCGCAGCACGGCCTGGCGTTGCCGCGACTGCATGTCGTCCTGCTCCAGAACGTAGGGCGCGATGATGGCAAGGAATTGCTGGGTCCGCGCCCAATGTTCGGAATGGCCCGACACGTCCAGCCCGGCAATTGTGTCAGCGCTCACCGCTTCGTCCTGCATTTCGCCCAGAAGATCGGCGAGTTCGGCAGCCAGGTCGAACCGCGCCGACATCGGCGCCAGATCGGGCTGGGCGCGCAAAAGCCCTGCGATCAGCCGCGCCAATTCCAGCCGTCGCCACAACTTTGGCACCGGGGGGGCCAGGTCCGCCAGACTGATGTCATCGCCAAGTTCGGACACAACCGACATCACCGGCAGGAACGTGGCCCCCTCGCCCGTCATCACCTCGATCACCCGATGCCGCATCCGCTGGCTGTTGAGGAACAGGCGTACCCGCGCCATCGCCTCGGGTACCTGCCCCGCCAACCGCTCTTTCAGGCCAAGCACCAGATGCGTGGCAAAGTCCACGCCCGGCGGCAGATAGAACAAATGAGGCGACGGGCCGTCAAACATCGCCCGACTGTGCCAGCATCGCCTCGGCCAGCGCAATCCCTTCGGGCCGCCCGACATCGCACCAGCGCCCGGAATGGACCAGCCCATAGGCGCGATGCTCGGCAATCAGTCGGTCCCACAGCAGGTTGAGGGTAAATGCTTGCTGCGGAAACTCTGTCAGACGCTCGGTCCGGATGATCTGCGCGCCCAGATAGATCAGACCGGGCTTGCCATTCGCCCGGGCGATCCGCCCATCAGCGTCCAACAGGAAATCCCCTTTGCCGTCATGGCCTACCGTCTCGGAGGGCGGGGCCAGCAGCAGCAGCCCGTCCATCCTCTGCCCATCCCACGCCTTGGCCAACTCTTCCACCGGGTTGCACCCGGTCCAGACCGCGTCGGTGTTCAGCGTTGCCACCGGACTAGCGCCCAACAGCGGCATCGCCGCCCGCAGACCGCCGCCGGTTTCCAGGATGACCTCTCGCTCCCAGGACAGAGCAACGTCGCGCCCGTCCAGATGGGCAGCGATCTGCTCGCCAAGGTAGTGCAGGTTGGCCACCTTCGGCGCAAATCCCTCCACCAGCGCCAGCGCATGATCTAGAAGGCTGCGGCCCCCGACCTCGATCAGCGGCTTTGGTTGACGAGCCGTCAGTTCGCCCATCCTGGTGCCGAACCCGGCGGCGAACAGCATCACTGGAAATTGCCGCATTGTCCCCTAATCCGTTCCATGGCTGCCGGGTCGGGCGGTGGCAAGAGCCTGTCGCAAACATCGCGCAGCCCCGCCAATTCGGGCCGCGCCAGATTGCGCGCCAGATGCTGCCACACCCTTGGCATCAGCGCTACATAAGCCGGCTTGCCCGTCACCAGACATAGCCGCGCAAAGATGCCAAGAATGCGCAACGCCCGCAGCGCGCCCAGCACGGCATAGCGCGGCATGAACCCCGCCTCATTCTGCCCGGTCAGGTTCAGAAAATGGCGGATCATTGCCTGTTCGACCTTCGGGGCAACGTCGCGCCGCGCATCTTGCAACAGCGACACCAGATCGTAGCCGTCCTGCCCCATCTGGGCGAGTTGAAAGTCAAGCAGACCAACGCGCCGAACCCCCTGACGCTCCGGCAGCCACATCAGGTTTTCGGCGTGATAATCGCGCAAGATCATTACCTTGGGTCCATCAGCGTACCGCGCCAAAAGGTCGGCCAGGATGTTGACGAACGGCGCCATGTCGCCCGTGTCGCCGGTCAGGGCAAACCGGTACCACTCCAGCACCAACCCCGCCGATGTTGCCCAATCCCTGGCGCTCAGGTCGGCAATTCCAAGGGCGGGCAGGCATGACCTGAGGTGAACCAGAACCTCGACGGCGGCGCGATACAGCGGCTCGTCCAGCACCGGGTCGGCGGCGATCTGGCGCGAAAAGACGCCATCGCCGAAATCCTCGATCAACAGGAACCCCGCCTGCAGATCCTCGGCAAAGATCATCGGAGCGGTCAGACCAATATCCTGAAGATGCCGGTCAATGCGGGCAAAGGCCGCCACATCATCGACGCCCTTGGGCGCATCCATCAGGATACGGCTTTGCCTGCCGAGCGTCAGTCGCTCATAACGCCGGGCCGAGGCATCGCCCGCCAGCGCCTCACGTCGCGCCCCGTCCCAACCCGCCGCCGCGAGCATCCGCTCGCAGGCCGTGATGCGCTGCATGTCCGGAAAGGCCGCAGTCAGCGCCGCCAGCAGATCCGGCCGGTCCCCAAGCCTGATCTTGGCCTTCCTGCCAGCGCCCTGCGGTGACAACTCGATCCGGATGGCGCCTGCAGGGGCGGCTCCGCCCAGCCGGTCGGGCCATTCGACCAGACAGATTGCCCGCTCGAACGCCTCCTCCAAGCCCAGTTCGCGCGCCTCATCGGGATGGGTCAGGCGGTACAGATCGGCGTGCCAGATCTCGACATCGGCGTCATAGGTCTGCACCAGCGTGAAGGTTGGCGACGGCACATCCTCGGTGCGAGCCAGACGAGCGCGGATGAAGGCCCGGCAGAAATGGGTCTTGCCCGCGCCGATGGGCCCCGCCAGCAACACACAGTCACCAGGCCCCAGAAGTGGGGCGAAGCATTGCGCCAGACGCTCCGTCGCGGCTTCGAAGTCAAGGTAGATCGTGTGGGAACGGGCTTCCATCGCCCTCTTTTAGCGGGTGGCACGGCTGCCGCAAGGCACTCAGGCGCGGCGCAGCGCGGCCTCGGCGTCCAACAGGGCCTTGGTCGTCCCACTTACCTCGCGCACGCGGAACGCCGTCAGCGTGGCGCCACCCGCCAGCGGCGCAAAGCGGCAGTCGATCAGGCGGCCGTCCAACAGCCGCGCTTCGGCACGCCAGACCGTCCGGTCGCCCTGATTGGCCGCGAAATCCTCCAGATCGTTCCAGACGGCACTTGGCGCGCTTTTGACCCGCCATTGGCCACACAGCGCCCGCAGACTGGCATCTTCCAGCGATCCCGATGGGTCATTGCCCCAGATGCCGCCATAAGCGGCGTTCGACATCACCAGTTGCCCGGCCTCCGAGAACACGGCAATTGCCTCGTCGACCTGATCAATCACCGATTGACCCAACTCCAGATCCGCCCGATAGCGCCGGGTCCGCAGCATTTCGCCCGAGATATCCTCGATCATCAGCGCAATCGCCCCGTTCGGATGCGGCCTGCCGATGACGCGGTAAGTTTGTCCGCCGGGAAGGCTCCAGGTCTCTTCGTACAGACCCGAGGCCGCCGCCTTTTCCATCTCGACCAATTGCCGCCGCCAGCCGCGATAGTCCTTGGGCTCCGGGATCATGTTGCGGTCGCGCATGGCGTCGAGCACCGACAGCAGCGACGGGCGCATCGACAGGAAGTCCACCGGCAGCCCGGTCAAGTCCAGAAGGGCGGGGTTGAACAATTGCAACTGGCGCTGATTGTCAAAGATCGCAAGACCGACATGCAGATGGGCAAAGGTCTTGGTCAGCGTCTGCATGAAATCGCGCAGTGCCGTTTCGGCCTGCACCGCCATGTCGGCGGGCAGCGCAAAGAACAGCCGCCCGTCATCCTCGCCCACCATGTTGAGATCATACCAGGCGGCGCGGCCGCCGCTGAGCGTCAGCTTCTGGCGCTGACCCGACATGCCCTGCACGCTCGCCGTCCGCTCAAACAGACGTGGCAATGGCCAGGACAGCTCTTGCCCCGCCTCGCCCACATCGCCGACCCGCAACAGATAGGCCGCGTTGGCCCAGACCACGTCGCCATTGCCACGCTCTCGCCAGATCAACAGCGGCGCCTTGCCGACCGCCCCGCGCAGAAAATCCAGCTCTTCCGTCATGGCCCGCTGCGCCATCAGGTCCTGCCCCGGCGTCTCTGCCTCGCTTTCGGGGTCCGTCAGCACCAGCTTGGTCAACCCGCCGCGCAATTCGGCCTGCAGGATCATCGGGCGGCCCTTGCTGGGCGCCGAGCCCATGGTCAGCGCGCCTTCGGTGTGCAAACGCAACAACTGCGCCTCGAATTCCGGGAAATGGGGGGCAAGATAAGCGAGAACCTTGATCCACGCCCCGCCCATGGTCTGCGAGGCCAGGAGAATGGCCTTGGCCGACGGCGTGCTGTCAACCAGGTGGTCGCCATCGAACAGAAAGACGGTCGAGGACTGCACTTCAGAAAAGATCGTGGCCGGCGCGGATCGGGCCCGGCGTTCCATCATGATTACGGCTGCGGTGCCCAGCCCCGCCGCTGCCAGGGCCGCACCGATGGCGACAATGCTCAACATCAAGTCCACGGTCATCCAATCCAAATCACATTCGAAACGAATTGCTTCAACTTAGAGGCGATGCAGTTAATGAATCGTTAAGCGACTGAGTCAACCTGTGATGGTACATAATGATGCAGCGTCACTTGAAAGCAGAGCGCGCCGTCAAGTCGGGTTTCGCTGATTTTCCCCGACGATCAGATCGGCTGGCGCCAGGATCGCGGCAAGCGGCCATCTGACCTGCACCACGGCCCCACAGCGTTCGGGTCGCTCCTCGGGCGACAGAAACGGATCGGCGGCATTGGCGAAGGTCAGTTCGGCCCCGGTACGCTCCAACAGCGTCTTGGCGATGAACAGGCCAAGACCCATCCCCTCGTAACCCTTGCGCAGCCGCTCGTCGTTTGCCTTCCTTGGGCGTACGAACGGATCGCCGATGCGGTCGATCATCTGTGCGGGAAACCCGGCCCCGTCATCGGTAATGCGGATGCTCATGTCGCGGTCGGTCCAGTTTATGTCGATCCAGACCTTGGCCTGGGCAAAGTCCACCGCGTTCTGCACCAGATTGCGCAGACCGTGGATGACCTCCGGGCGGCGCAAAATGATTGGCTGCTTGGCGGGCCGCCCGGATTGTTCGGCAAAGACCACGTCCTTGCCACGCATCAGATGCGGCTCTGCGGCCTCGCGCACGACGGCCGTCAGGGGCGCCTGCTTCAGCATCAGGTCGTCCTTGCCCGCCCGGCCCATCGAACGCAGGATATCGCGGCACCGATCGGCTTGCTCGCGGATCAACATTGCGTCGTCGCGCAGATCGGTCTGGCCTTCCAGATCGTCGATCATCTCGGTGCAGACCATCTTGATTGTGGCCAAAGGCGTGCCCAACTCATGCGCCGCGGCCGCCACCACTCCGCCCAGATCGGTCAGCTTCTGCTCGCGCGCCAAGGCCATCTGGGCTGCAAACAGCGCATCCGACATCGCGCGGTTCTCGGTGGCCACCCGCCGCGAATAAACCGCCAGAAAGATGATGCCGATGATGATGGCCAACCAGAAACCAAACCGGAACAACGGCGGTACCGCCAGGATGCTGCCATCGGTCAGGCCCAACGGCTTATTGACATAGGCTGCAACCGTGACCAGCACACTGGCTGTCCCGGCGACCAGCACGGTCGCCCCAAGACCCAGCGCCGTCGCCGAAATGGTGACCGGGGCCAGCACCAGCAGAGCAAAGGGATTGGTAAGCCCGCCAGTGGCCGCCAGCAACAGGGCCAGTTGCACCAGATCGAACAGCAGCATGGCCACGGCCTCGCGCTCGGACAGCCGCTTGTTGCCGGGATAGACCGTCATGAACACCAGGTTGGCCACCACCGACAGGCCGACCGCCGACGCACAAAGCCCAAGCGGCAGCACCAGATGAAAATACGTGGGCGCCCCGATCAGGGCGGCGACCTGCCCGGCAATCGCCATCCAGCGCAGGTTGGTCAGTGTCCTGAGGCGGACGGAATTGCCGCCCCAATCGCCGTTGCCCCCAAGCACATTTGTGTGAAACATGGCGCTCCTGACGCATGGGCCTGCGAACTCGCATTGTGATCGTTGGAGTTCTGGACGATGAATACCGGCGATAAAGGAGGATAGACCCTTGGCTCGACTCTATGCAACTGCCGGTGTCGTGGCCCTTGCCGCCTTGTTGGGCTGGACCAGCTACAAGATCCTGGCCGACCGCGCCTCAGATCCTTTTGCCGACTGCCGGTCCGGTGCCATTGCGGGCGGTGCAATCGGCGGTCCATTTACCCTGGTTGATGAAAAGGGACAGTCTGTTACCGACGCCCAGGTCTTTGC
Organism: Rhodobacterales bacterium; assembly: GCA_025357355.1. Classification (GTDB taxonomy): domain Bacteria; phylum Pseudomonadota; class Alphaproteobacteria; order Rhodobacterales; family Rhodobacteraceae; genus Stagnihabitans. The sequence goes on along the minus strand of JANXPK010000294.1, from coordinate 13,617 downwards.
CAAACCGGCCCTGGTCTATTTCGGATACTCGTTCTGCGCTGACGTCTGCCCGCTCGACAATGCCCGCAATGTCGAGGCGGCCGCGCTATTGGCGGCACAGGGCCTTGATGTCACGCCGGTGTTCATTACCGTCGATCCGGCCAGAGACACGCCCGCGGTCATGGCCGACTATGCCAGTAATATCGGCGACAAACTCGTCGGACTGACCGGCACGCCCGCGCAGATCAAAGCCGTCGCCAGCGCGTTCAAAGTCTTTTACAAAATCCCCGACAATCCCGGCCCCGCCTATGATGTCGATCACAGCACCCTGACCTATCTGATGCTACCCAAGACCGGCTTTGCGGATTTCTTCCCGCGCGAGACCACTGCAAAAGAAATGGCAACACGCACTGGCTGTTTTCTCAAGGCAAGCTAGTGTCGGATGAACCAACAATGACTTTGGCCAGCGCCGCGCAGATCGAGGGGACAAACCATGGCTGTCGAAAGCACGCATGATCTCGGAGCGGACCGCTCCTTGCTGTTGGTCGATGATGATGAAGCCTTTGTGCGGCGCCTTGCCAAGGCCATGGAAAAACGCGGCTTTCAACCCGAGACGGCGCTCAGCGTTGCGGATGGGTGCGCAATTGCCGCCGCAAGACCGCCGGCTTATGCGGTCATCGATTTGCGGCTTGGCGATGGCAACGGGCTGGATGTGGTCGAAGCCCTGCACGCCAAACGCCCCGATTGCCGTGTTGTCGTGCTCACCGGATATGGCGCGATTGCCACTGCCGTGGCCGCCGTCAAGATCGGCGCCATCGACTATCTTTCCAAACCCGCCGACGCCAATGACATCGCCAATGCGCTTCTCGCCAATGGGGCAGAGCATGCCGCCCTGCCGGATCAGTTGATGTCGGCCGATCGGGTGCGGTGGGAACATATCCAGCGCGTCTATGAAATGTGCGATCGCAATGTCTCTGAAACCGCGCGAAAGCTGACAATGCATCGTCGGACGCTTCAGAGGATTCTTGCCAAACGCAGCCCCAAATAGCCTTGTTTGCTTGATTTATTCAAGCGCCCGGCTTAAATGTGTCAAGCCAATAACAAAGGGAAAACCGATGGATATCAATCTCAACACCTTCACGCTTAAAGATCTCAGGGATCTTCAATCGCAGGTGGCAAAAGCCTTGTCGTCTTTCGAGGACCGCAAGAAGAAAGCTGCTCTGGTCGAGATTGAGGAACTTGCGCGCGCCAAGGGTTTCACGCTTGCCGAATTGACCGGCGGCACCGTGGTGCGCAAACGTGCACCGGCCACTGCCAAATATGCCAACCCTGCCGACAAATCGGACACCTGGTCCGGTCGTGGCCGCAAACCGCGCTGGTTCGAAGCGGCCCTGAAAGCTGGCAAACGCCCCGAAGACCTGACAATCTGAAATCATGCCACCACGCGTGGAAGGTCGCCGGTCAAACGGCGGCCTTCAGCCATTTCGCGAAGGTCTGCAATTCGGGCCGTTTCGGGCCTGGCCTGCTGACCAGATAGTAGGCAAGACCGTCGTCCCTGATGCTGCCCACGACGCGCAGCGCCCCCAATTCCACATCCTGCTCGACCAGTGCGGCCGCCTCGACATGCAGCCCGTAACCCTGACGCGCCGCTGAAAGCGCCAGTTCCTCGGTCGGGATGTAGGAAATGTTCATGGCGTCCGGTCGCAGTCCAAAGCTGCGCAGCCAGGTCAGCGCTTCTGGCCAGTCCTGCTCGATTACCCACGGCATCGCCGACATTTCCGTCGTCGACAGATCGTGGCGCCCGTTCAACATGCTCGGCGCCGCGACGATCACGTAATGCGCCGCTTTGAGAAACTCCACATCCAGCCCCGGCCATTTGCCATTGCCAAACCGGATGCCCAGATCAATGCCGTCGCGCCGCAGATCGACGACCCGCTTTTCAGGGTGCAGCGAAATCGCGATCTCCGGATGCGCCGACCAGAAAGACTTCAGGCGCGGCATCAGCCATTGCGCGGCAAAGGCCTGGGTCAGTGTCACCCGCACCGGCGCTCCCGGCCCCGCCGCCTTCATCTCGTCCAGCGCCATGCCGATGGTACGAAACCCCTCGGCCAAAGCCTGCGCCAATCGCGCCCCCTCCGCTGTCAACGCCAGCCCCCGCCCTTCGCGGTAGATCAACTCGCGACCCAGATGTTCCTCCAGCCCGCGCACCTGCTGGGCTATGGCCGCATGGGTGACATTCAGCTCCCGCCCCGCCAGCGAAAAGCTCTGCTTCCGCGCCGCCGCCTCAAAGGCCCGCAGCGCGGTCAAGGATGGAAAGCGGCGCCAGTCCAGTGCCATATGTTAGCCAGCCTAACAGCCCAAAAGAATCCCTGACTGGGAAACTCCAACCATTCCGCTTATAAACATCACATCGAAAGACTTGGAAAGGACAAAGCCATGTTGAGCATTCTTGCAGATGCCCTGTTGATCGCCACCGGCCACCGCCCGCAGCAGAGGCGTACGGATGGGCATGAAGTTGACTGGAACGATCGCTTCCTGTCAGCCCGCCTGAAAGGCCTGGATCACAAGAGCCGCCGCTTCAACGCGTCGCGGGATCTGGATTGGTAAACCCCATGCCCGCCAGCAACGCGTCGTGTCGCGCAATATACTCCGCCCGCACCACCGCGGGCGGACGCAGCCGTATTTCCAGCCCTCGCATGATCTGATCCTGTGGCCGACCAAAGAAGCGGTCCGCCTCGCCTTCGGTAAACCCCGCGATCTGCACCGCTTCCAGCCAGGCAGAGATCTTGTCAGCCACCTTGATCGCCTTCTTGATCACCACCGGCAACACCGCGGGCAATCCGAACCGCAGATGCACCGCCTCTGCCAACCGCGCATCCATCTCACCGTACCCGCTGCCGACCGCCGCCTTGACCGGGCTGATCATGTCGCCGATCACGTATTCCGGCGCGTCGTGCAGCAGGGCCGCCAGCCGCCACTTCACCGGCGGATCATCCAGCCGTCCGTAAATCTGTTCCACCAGCAGCGAATGTTCCGCCACCGAATAGGGCCAATCGCCCCGCGTTTGCCCGTTCCACCGCGCCACAAAGGCCAGCCCATGGGCGATATCCTCGATCTCGATGTCCATGGGCGTCGGGTCCAACAGGTCCAGCCTGCGCCCCGAAAGCATCCTTTGCCATGCGCGGGGCTGTTTCATCACACCTTACCGACTGATTGTCCCTTAACCAGTCTCATGCTATCTGCCCCACAACCATGGATCAAGGAGTGCGGCGGATGCCGAAGGATTACATCGTCAAGGACATCGCTCTGGCTGAGTTCGGTCGCAAAGAGCTGACCATCGCCGAAACCGAAATGCCGGGCCTGATGGCGTGTCGTGAAGAGTTCGGGCTCAGCAAACCGCTCACGGGCGCCCGGATCGCCGGTTCCCTGCATATGACGATCCAGACCGCCGCGCTGATCGAAACGCTCAAGCTGCTGGGCGCCGATGTCCGCTGGGCCTCGTGCAACATTTTCTCGACGCAGGATCATGCCGCCGCTGCCATCGCCAAGTCGGGCACGCCGGTCTTTGCCATCAAGGGCGAGACGCTCGAAGATTACTGGACCTATACCGACCGCATCTTCGCCTTTGGCGGTGAGGGTGGCACTTGCAACATGATCCTCGACGATGGCGGCGATGCGACGCTGTACATCCTGCTGGGGGCGCGGGTTGAGGCGGGCGAGACCGACCTGATTGCCGTGCCGACCTCGGATGAAGAGGTGTGCCTTTACAACCAGATCAAAAAGCGCCTCGCCGCCTCGCCCGGCTGGTTCACCAAGCAGCGCGCCGACATTCGCGGCGTCTCTGAGGAAACCACGACCGGCGTTCACCGCCTGTATGAGCTGCACAAGAAGGGCCAGCTGCCCTTCCCGGCGATCAACGTCAACGACAGCGTCACCAAGTCGAAGTTCGACAACAAATACGGCTGCAAGGAATCGCTGGTCGATGGCATTCGCCGTGCCACCGACACCATGATGGCCGGCAAAGTTGCCGTGGTCTGCGGTTACGGCGATGTCGGCAAAGGCTCCGCCGCCTCGCTGCGCGGTGCCGGGGCGCGGGTGAAAGTCACCGAAGTTGACCCGATCTGCGCCCTGCAAGCGGCCATGGATGGCTACGAGGTCACCCTGCTGGAAGACGAGATCACCAACGCCGACATCTTCATCACCACCACCGGCAACCGCGACGTCATCCGCATCGAGCATATCCGCGAGATGAAGGATATGGCCATCGTCGGCAACATCGGCCACTTCGATAACGAAATTCAGGTCGCGGCCCTGCGTAACCACAAATGGACCAACATCAAGGAACAGGTGGATATGATCGAGATGCCCAACGGGCACCGCATTATTCTCTTGTCCGAAGGTCGGCTTTTGAACCTTGGCAACGCCACCGGCCATCCGTCGTTCGTGATGTCGGCCTCCTTCACCAATCAGGTGCTGGCGCAGATCGAGCTTTGGACCAAGGGCCGCGACTATGCCCCCGGGGTCTATATCCTGCCCAAGGCGCTGGATGAAAAAGTCGCCCGCCTGCACCTCAAGAAGATCGGCGCCAAACTGACCGAACTGCGCAAGGATCAGGCCGACTATATCGGTGTCAAGGTCGATGGGCCGTTCAAGTCAGAGCATTACCGCTACTGACCCAACCCGCTCAACGGGGAAACCGAGCGAACATTTCCCTTTGCCTCAACGGCGCGCTGCCTTAGGGTGCCGTGGCAACCCCGACCTGTGCGCCAGGCGGGGCGCAGCAAGTTCAGATAACAGGGGATGTGAATGGGCAAGCGCGACGAATTGATTGCGAAATACGCCGAAGATCTGAAGACCAAATGCAAGATGAATCCCGACCTGGCCCTTCTGACCAAGGTGACCATCGGTTGCGGCCCGTCGGTCTATGACAACGACGCCTCTACCGTTGCGGGCTCGGATGCCGGAGAGCTGGAGACCGTCAAGAACAACTTCCTGATCAAGAAACTCGGCCTGCCCGACAGCCCGAAACTGATGGCGGCAATCAACGCCGTGATCGACACCTATGGCCGCTCAGAGCGCCACAAGTATCGCGCCGTGATCTACTACATGCTGACCAAGCATTTCGGCAAGGAAGCCGTCTACAAGTAACCGCACCGCCAGACACGCCCGCCTCACGGCGGGCGCAGTCACTTCTGTCAGACCGCTTGCTGCAATGGTTGCGTCACTGCGCGTGGCTGCCGCCCCAACCAGCTGATATTACACAATTTAAAAATCTGTCCAGATCCGGACGGCCGAAAGTCCCACCAGCTTTGCCTCAAATCTTCCCCGTTTAGCCTTTGCCAGACTCGGCGCAATCCCCTATGGTTGCTTCAGGGACATCATGTCCGGGACCTTTATCAGAACACGTGTGGTGCTAAGGGAGCACGTGTGGTGGATGGGGGTCCCTTAGGGGTAGGGGACCCCTATTTCTCACAACAGCGCCAGCACCACGCCGATGATGGTGCAGCCGATCACCGCATAGCCGCCGTCGATCAGTGTCAGCCTGAAGGGCCGCATCGTGTAAGCGTTGTTGATCATGATCCAGGGCGAGATGAAGAACGCCCCAACCCCAAACCCCACCATCAACCCCTGCACCACCGTCGTCAGCTGCGACATCGCCATGACATGCCGCATCAGGCCCGCCACCAAAATCATGCAGACCGCCGACAGCACGAACGGCAGAGGGCTTGAACCGCCCTCGGGCCGCCCGTTCGCGCCCACCTTCAACCCCGCCGCCGCCATCCACGGCTTGGCCAGCGCCATGTACCAGATCGCGCCAAACACCCACGATCCCGCCGCCGCCGCAATTACCCGCACGAATTCCATGATCCCTCCAGCCGTTGTGTCGCCCGATCATGCCCGACGCCTGCAACGGTTTCTAGAGGACAACCCCGCCCTGTCCGCAAATGATCCGCCACTCTTCCGGCGTCACCGGCTGCACCGACAGCCGAGAGTTGTGGGTCAGCACCATGTTCTCCAGCCCCGGCAAGCGCTTGCAATCGTCCAACGTTACCCGACGCGCGAACCCCGTCACCGCCCTGACCCGCACGCAATCCCAACGCGGATCATCAGTGGTGCGGTCAGGCTCACTGGTGCGGCTGACCTCGACGATCCCCACGATCTGCTTGCCGATGTTCGAATGGTAAAAGAAGCCGCGATCGCCGACGACCATCGCGCGCATGTTGTTGCGGGCGGCATAGTTGCGTATGCCATGCCATTCCTCGCCCGCAGTCCCCAGCGCCAGCAGGTCCTTCCAGCCAAACACATCCGGTTCCGATTTCAAGAGCCAGTACGCCATCACCCCACGACCTTCTTCCATTCGCTGATCGTGACTTTAGCAAAAAGCCCGGCCTTGGCATAGGGATCGGCGGCGGCCCAATCCTTGGCCTCGGCCAGCGTCCCGACATTCAGCACGATCAGGCTGCCCGTCATCTGGCCCGCCTCGTCCAGAAACGGCCCGGCAAGCTCGACCACGCCCGTGGCCGCGATATAGGCCAGATGCGCCGCCCGGTTCGCCACCCTGATTGGCAGAGCGTCCACTTTATCCGTACAAATCAAGGCAACGCGCATTTTCTACTCCTGTTTCAGGGGCCGCGACATCAGGCTGCGAATAGCCTCGGTCAGCGGGATTTGCCTGTCGATCAATGCCGCAACCATCCGGCTGATCGGCATTTCAACGTCCAGCGCCTTGGCCAACCGGACCACGGCGCGCGAAGTGGCGATACCCTCCACCGTCAACGTGGCATCAAACTCGGTGCCCGCACCCAGGGCCATGCCAAAGCGCAGGTTGCGTGACTGGGTTGAGGTGCAGGTCAGGATCAGATCGCCCAGCCCCGACAGGCCCGCCAGCGTTTCCGCCCGCGCCCCCAGCTTCAACGCAAAGCGCACCATCTCGGCATAGCCACGTGTCATCAGGGCGGCTCGTGCGGAATCGCCTAGTCCTGCGCCCACCACGACCCCCGCCGCAATCGCGATCACGTTTTTCAGCGCGCCACCCAGCTCTGCCCCGATCACGTCCGTCGTGCGGTAGATCCGCAACGAGGGCGTGGCCAGGAGGGCTTGCAACTGCTCACCGGCGGATTGACAGGCCAGTGTCAGCGCGGTTGGCAAGCCTTTGGCAATGTCGGCGGCAAAGCTTGGTCCGGTCAGGATGGCCACGGTTGCACCCGGCCGGGCCGCCAACAACAGCGCCGTCGGACCCCGCAAGGTCGCCACATCCACGCCCTTGCAACAGGCCACCAAGGCACAATCGGGCAGTACATGTGTCTGCAGAAATCCGCCCAGCGCCTGCATCGGCACCGCGACCAGAACGGCCTCGGCACCGGCCAAATCGGCAATATCGGCGGTCACAACGACGCTATCCGGCAAGACGGCATCTGGCAGTTTGGGGTTGCTGTGCCGGGTCTGCGCCATCGACCGGACCTGTTCGCGATCCCGCGCCCAAAGCCGCACGTCGCGCCCGTCCCGTGCCAGCGCTACGGCAAGCGCAGTCCCAAAGGCCCCGGCTCCTGCAACGCCGATCATGCCTTGGCCCCCTTCTTGCCCGACCCGATCATCGGCGCGGCTGTCGCATCCAGCGGCCAACGCGGACGCGCCGCAAGGTCCATGCCGTCGCGCCCGCCCCTGCGGAACCGCTCTATTCCGGCCCAGGCGATCATCGCTGCGTTGTCAGTGCAAAGCCACAGCGGCGGCGCCGTGAACCGCACGCTGGTCTGGTCGCAAACCGCCTGCAATGCCGCCCTTATGGCTCCATTCGCCGCCACTCCGCCCGCGACAGCAAAGGCCCGCTCGCCTGCTGACCCGGCGAAGCAAATCTCCAGCGCCCGGCGAGATTTCTCGGCCAGCACATCGACGACAGCTGCCTGAAACCCGGCGCAAAGATCGCGGCGGTCCTGCACCGTGATGCCACCCTGATGCGCCACCAGTTCATCGCGCGCCCGCAGAACTGCGGTCTTCAAGCCCGAGAATGACAGGTCGCACCCCGGCCGGTCCAGCAATGGTCGTGGCAAACGGAACCGCTTGCGGTCACCCAGCAACGCCTCACCTTCGACCTGCGGCCCGCCGGGTTGGGCCAAACCCAGAAGCCTGGCCACCTTGTCGAACGCCTCACCCGGCGCGTCGTCAATCGTGCCACCCAACCGTTCAAAGCGATCAGGCCCATAGACGATCAGGAACTGGCAGTGCCCACCCGACACCAGCAGGATCAGATAGGGAAACTCCAGCCCATTGGTGAGCCGTGGCGTCAGCGCATGCCCCGCCAGATGGTTGACCCCGATCAGCGGCAGTCCCCGTGTCCGGCAAATCCCCTTGGCCAGCATCACCCCTGACAAGACCCCGCCGATCAGCCCCGGCCCCGCAGTTGCCGCCACAGCATCCAGATCTCCCAAACCGACCCCGGCAGCAGCCAAGGCCCGCTCGACACAGAAATCCAGCCGCTCGACATGGGCGCGGGCCGCAATCTCTGGCACGACCCCGCCAAATGCGGCGTGCAGTGCGGTTTGCCCCTCGACCTCGGACGACAGAATCTCGCCCAATGACCCGCCCGTACTGCGCACCACCGCCGCTGCGGTGTCATCGCAGCTGCTTTCAATGCCCAGAATGGTCAGACCCCTGTCCATCGCCCGCCGTTGCCCAAACTTCCGTTCGCAGGTAACACCAAGCCCATGACCGCACAATCCCGCAACCCTGCGATCCTGCTCACGCGCCCCGCCGGGCAATCGGCGGGCTTTGCCGCCTTGTTGCAAGCCCGTCTGCCCGCTGCGACCATCGTTATCTCTCCCCTGCTGGCGCCTCGTTATCTCAACCCGTCGCTGCCCGACCGTGGTTGGGCCGCGCTGATCTTCACATCGCAAAGCGCGGTCCGGTCCGAGCAGCTCCTGACACCCCCGCCCAACCTGCCCCGCCTTGCCTATTGCGTCGGCGATCACACCGCGCAAATGGCGCGCGAGGCGGGGTTTGAGCCGTTGTCCGCTTCAGGCGACAGCGCCAACCTTGCCGCCCTCATCACCAGACATCCGCCGCACGGCCCGCTCCTGTATCTGCATGGCCGCGAAACCACCGACGATCTCGCCGCCGCGCTGACCCTAGCCGGGATCGAGGTCCATTCGGCCGTCACCTATGCGCAGGACGCGCAACCGCTTTCCGATGCCGCAGCCCACCTTCTATATGAACCTCACCCCGTCATCGTCCCGATCTTCTCCCCCCGCAGCGGCGCACTCTTTGCCGCCGAATGCCGCCACATCATGGCCACCGCCCCCCTGATCCTGATCGCCATCAGCCCCGCTGCCGCCCGCACCTGCGACATAGGAGACATCATCGTCGCCAAGCGGCCTGACGCCGATGCCATGCTTGACGCCATCGCCGCGCAAATGCCGCAGGCCGCGCAGCCTTGAACCCGGCCCCTTCCCCGCATTAGGTTGGTGCCAGACCCAAGCGCTGCCGGACTTGGACGTCAAAAGGATACCCCATGGTCGAAACTCCTGATCCGACGGCCGAACTGGTGGAGCCTGCGGTCCCAGCACCGCCCGCCCAACTGCGCCGCAGCTTTGCCCCGGCACTCGCGGGCGGCATGCTGGCGGCATTGATCGGCTTTGGTCTGGCGCAGGTCGTGCCCAAGGGTTGGCCCATTGCCAGCACTGCCTCGCTTGAGGCTAAACTGGCGACCCAGACGGCCGACCTTCAGACGCTGAAAGCCCGGCTCGACAAGCTGGGCGACGGCACGGCCCCGGCGCCTGACAAGCCCCTGACTGACCGGGTGACCGCATTGGAGGGCAAGCTTGCCGCCCTGCCGCCGCCACCCGACCTTGCGGCGCTGACCGGCCGGATGGACGCCATTGACCAGAAACTCACTTCAACCCCGACCGCCGATGCCACCACCCTCGCCCAACTGCGCGCCGACCTTGACGCGCTCAAGGCCAATGGGATGCCCGCCACCTTGCAAGCCCAGATGTCCGCCGCCATTGACGCCAAACTGGCCCAGGCCGACGCCCGCCTCGCCAAGATCGCCGCCGATGCCGAAGCCTTGTCAAAATCGACCGCCCGCACTGCCGCTCTGCACCAACTGCAGGCCGCGCTTGATACCGGGGCGCCCTACACCGCAGCCCTCGCCGATCTGGCCGACCTGACCGCGCCGCCGGCCCTTGCCACGAACGCCCAGGCGGGTCTGCCCAGCCTGCAATCCCTGCGCGACAGCTTCCCCGACGCTGCCCGCGCCGCCCTTGACGCCTCGCTCCGCGCCGCTATGGGGCAAAGCTGGTCCGACCGCGTCGGCGCCTTTCTGCGTGGCCAGACCGGCGCGCGATCCCTGACGCCGCATGCAGGCACCGACCCGGATGCCGTCCTGTCACGGGCCGAAGCTGACCTGGCCACCGGTGACCTCGCCGCCACGTTGACCGAACTGCAGGCCCTGCCACCGGCCGGCCAAACCGCTCTGGCCCCCTGGCTCGCCCGCGCCCAAGCCCGCGCCGATGCCATTGCCGCTGTCAAAGCTTTGCTCACCAGCGCTGGGCAATGAAATGATCTGGTCCCTCATCAAGATCGTCCTGTTCGTCACGATCGTCTCGGCTGCCACCCTGGCCGCCGGGATGCTGATGGATACGGGCGGCACTTTGCGCATAGCGGTGGATGGCTGGGAATTTACGCTTGGCCCGGTTCAGGCCGTTGTTACCGCCGTCACCCTGATACTGGCGCTCTGGCTTGTCACCAAGGCCATCGGCCTGCTCCTTGCGATCTTCCGCTTTCTGAACGGTGACGAAACCGCGGTGTCCCGGTTCTTTGACCGCAACCGCGAGGCGCGCGGCTATCAGGCCCTGTCCGACGGGCTTTTGGCCCTTGCCGCCGGCGAAGGTCGCCTCGCCCTGGCCAAGGCGCAGCGGGCTGAGGCTTACCTGGACCGGCCCGAACTGACCAACCTGCTGGTTGCCCAAGCGGCAGAGGTTGCAGGCGATGGCAAGAAGGCGAGCGAGGCTTACAAGGCGCTGCTCGCCGACCCGCGCACCCGCTTTGTCGGCATTCGCGGCCTTCTGAAACAGAAACTGGCCGAAGGCGATACCGACACGGCGCTGAAACTGGCCGAAAAGGCCTTCGAGATGAAGCCGCGCCATGCCGACACCCAGGATATTCTCCTGAAACTGCAATCAGGCAGCGCCGATTGGACTGGGGCGCGTTCGACGCTTGGCGCGCAGCACAAATCCGGCACCCTGCCGAAAGAGGTTTTCCGCCGTCGCGACGCCGTGCTCGCCCTGCAAGAGGCGCGTGGCGTGTTCGTTGAGGGCGCCAGCATCGACGCCCGTGAAGCGGCGATTGCCGCAAACCGACTGTCGCCCGACCTGATCCCCGCCGCCGCAATGGCCGCACGGTCCTACATCCAGAACGGCGACAAGAAGAACGCCACCCGCGTGCTAAAAAAGGCATGGGAGGCCAGGCCGCATCCCGACCTTGCCGCCGCCTTTGCCGAGATTGAGCCCAAGGAAACCCCAACCGCGCGCCTAAAACGGTTCCGCACCCTGACCGGGGTTCATCCCGATGATCCCGAAACCCGCCAGATCCTCGCCGAACTGAACATCGCTGCCGAGGATTTCCCCGCTGCCCGCCGCGTGCTTGGCGATCTGCCGACCGAACACCCAACTCAGCGTTCGTTGGCGATCATGGCTGCCATCGAACGCGGCGAAGGTGCCGAGGATGCCACCGTGCGCGCCTGGCTCGCCAAGGCCCTGACGGCGCCGCGCGGGCCGCAATGGTGTTGCGACAAGTGTCAGGCGATCCATTCCGACTGGGCGCCGATTTGCAGCAATTGCGGCGGTTTTGATACCCTGTCGTGGCGCGAGCCGATTGAGTCCAGCGGCCGCAGCGCTACAGGGGCAGAGCTTTTGCCGCTATTGGTTGCCGCTCCCAAGCCCGTGGAACTGGAACCCGAGATACCGCCAGAGGCCCCCGACACCATCGCTCGCAGCGCAAACTAGGTCGCGAAGGTCGATCTGGCTGCTGTCTTGAACCAAGCCAAATTGCCAGAAATGCCGCCTGCGAAGTCGTTGCGACTCATTCGCAGTGACCTTTCAATTTGGTTAACATAAAAAGCTAATTAATTGAAATACAACGATAATAGTGACGGTCCGAACCTCGGACCATCACCGCTCACTCTGGGAAGACCCGTGAATTCAGGCCCGCACCAACGCCTCATACTGCGTCGCAACTCGTTTGGTCAGATCGCCAACCTCGAAGTTATAGTCGCCGATCTGACCCACCGGCGTCACTTCTGCCGCAGTCCCCGTCAGCCAGCACTGCTCGAACCCTTCGAGTTCCCTGGCCTCGATATGCCGCTCGTGGACCTTGATCTGCATATCCTTCAGCATCTGAACCACGGTCTGCCGGGTGATGCCGTTCAAGATGCAATCGGGCTTCGGGGTATGGACCTCGCCATCCTTGACAAAAAAGATATTGGCCCCCGTCGCCTCGGCCACATAGCCGCGATAATCGAACATCATGGCGTCCGAACACCCCTTGGCCTCGGCCGCATGCTTGGACATGGTGCAGATCATGTAAAGCCCAGCAGCCTTGGCCGCATGCGGGATCGTCTCGGGCGAAGGCCGTTTCCACTTTGCGATGTCGAGCTTGGCGCCCTTGAATTTGGCGTCACCGTAATAGCTGCCCCAAGTCCAGCAAGCCACCGCCAGCCGGATCGGATTGCGCTTGGCCGCCACCCCCATATCCTCCCCGACCCCACGCCAGGCAATCGCCCGCACATAGGCATCCGTCAGGTTGTTGGCCTTGAGCACCGCCTCTTTCGCCGCCTCGATCACATCGACCGAAAACGGCAGCGGCATATCCAGCAACTCACCCGATTTGCGCAGCCGTTCAGAATGCTCGCGCGACTTGAAGATCTTGCCACCATAGCACCGCTCTCCTTCGAACACCGCACTCGCATAATGCATCGCATGGGTCAGGATATGTACATTGGCGTCGCGCCAATCCACCAGCTTGCCGTCCATCCAGATGAACCCGTCCCGATTGTCATAACCTGCCATTCCGACCTCCCGCTTTGCGAATGTTGCGCCTGATAGGTCCGTTTCGGACATAATCTTGCGCGAAATCGACGTTTGGCTACCAGTTGTGACTTGGAATGTCAACAAGGCTGACGTAAATTCCCTGAGACCGGAGGACGCCATGGCAGAGACATCGACGGGCGGCGAGAGCCTGCTTTTCCTGACCGACGAGCAATTGCGCAAGGGGATCGAGGCGATGTTTTTTGCCTATCGCGGTTTTACCGCTGACCCAGACCGCATTCTGGAGACCATGGACTATGGCCGCGCCCATCATCGGGCCGTGCATTTCATCAATCGCTCGCCTGGCCTTACCGTGTCGCAGCTCCTGGCGATTCTCGGGGTGACCAAGCAAAGCCTGAACCGGGTGCTCAGGACTTTGTTCGAGGACGGTCTGGTCGAAGCGCGGGTGGGCAGAACCGACAAGCGGGAACGGAGGTTGCATCTGACCGAGAAGGGTGCAGCGCTGGAGCGCTCATTGTCCGATGCCCAGCGGGCGCGTATGCGGGCGGCTTATCGGGCGGCGGGGCCGCAGGCGGTGCAGGGGTTCCGGCTGGTGCTG
>JANXPK010000263.1 GCA_025357355.1 Rhodobacterales bacterium | reverse complement strand
GATGGGCGCGCCGTCATCGACCGATACCGGCTTTTTCGCGGCCATCCCCAGCACCAGAAACGCCATCGCAATGCGGTGGTCCAGATGCACGGCACATCGCGCCCCTCCCGGCACCTGACCAGCCCCCATCCCATGCACGATCAGCGTGTCCTCATCCTCTTCCACCCGCACCCCGCAGGCTTCCAGCCCGCGCGCCATCGCGTCGATGCGGTCGCTTTCCTTGACCCGCAGCTCTTTGACCCCGCGCATCACCGTGCGCCCGGTCGCGCAGGCCGCCACCACCGCCAGCACCGGATATTCGTCGATCATCGAAGGCGCCCGCTCGGGCGGCACCTCGATCCCTGTCATCGCACCCGAAAACCGCACGCGCAGATCGGCCACCGGTTCACCCCCCTCGGTGCGCGGGTTCTGGAACGCGATATCCGCCCCCATCTCGACCAGCGTCAGGTAAAGCCCGTTGCGCGTCAGGTTCTGGCTGACGCCCGGCACCATGATGTCGGACCCCTCGACGATCAGCGCGGCACAGACCGGGAAGGCCGCCGATGACGGATCGCGCGGCACCGCGACACTTTGCGCCCGCAACTCCGGCCGACCGGTCAGCGTGATCACATTGCCCGCCGCAGTCTTCTCGACCACCAGCTGCGCCCCAAAGCCCAGAAGCATCCGCTCTGAATGGTCGCGCGTCGGCTCCTTCTCGATCACCACCGTCTCGCCCGGCGCGTTCAGCCCGGCCAACAGCACCGCCGACTTGACCTGAGCCGAGGCAACCGGCAGCGCATAGCGCACGGACTTAGGCGCTACTGCCCCTAACACCGTCATCGGCAACCGCCCGCCCTTGCGCCCGAAGGCCTGCGCGCCAAACAGGCTCAACGGGTCCGTCACCCGCCCCATCGGCCGCTTGCGCAGCGAGGCGTCGCCGGTAAAGGTCGCCGTCATCGCCGTCGTCGCCATCGTCCCCATGATCAGCCGCACGCCGGTGCCCGAATTGCCGCAGTCGATCACATCGTCCGGCTCGCTGAACCCACCGACGCCGACACCCTCGACCGACCACGCCCCCGGCCCGTGCTGCGTCACCGTCGCCCCAAACGCCCGCATCGCCCGCGCCGTATCCAGCACGTCCTGCCCCTCCAACAGCCCGGTGATCCGCGTCTCGCCCCGCGCCATAGCGCCAAAGATCAACGCGCGGTGGCTGATCGACTTGTCGCCCGGCACCTCCGCGATGCCCCGCAAGGGCCCGGATTTGCGGGCGGTCATCGGGATGATTGTGCCGTGGCCTGACATCTTGATACTCCAGCAATTGTTGCCGCCTGATCGCGCAAGGCCCCATAACCCAAGCCCGGCGCGGGGTAAACTCCACCCCGCCCGGTTTCCGCTTGAACTTGCCCCTCCACCCTTGTATCCACCGCCGTCCCGTCTAAAATGGCCACTCAAGGCCGAAACCCGGAGTTTGCCCGATGTCCTGGACCGATGAGCGCGTCGAGACGCTCAAGAAGATGTGGGCCGAAGGTCAGTCGGCCAGCCAGATCGCCAAGGAACTGGGCGGCGTCACCCGCAACGCCGTGATCGGCAAGGTCCACCGGCTTGGCCTGTCCAACCGTGTCGGCCCCGGTGGCGCAGTCGAGCCCGACGAAGAAGAGCTGGTTGTGGCCCCCGCTCCTCCGCCTCCGGTCGAACCCGCCCGCCCCGCAACGCCCGATCCGGTGCGCGCCGATCCCGCCCCGCGCCCCGCTGCCGCCCAGGCCGCCAGCGCCGCCCCGGCTCCGTTGCAGCCTATCCCACTGCGCAAGGCGATCATCCCTGCCGGCCAGCCCCTGCCGCCGCAGCCCTCCGCCAACGAAATCAGCCCCGAGGCGCTGGCTTCGGTGCGCGAAGTTGAAAAGCGCGCCAAGAAACTGTCGCTGATGGAACTGACCGAGCGGACCTGCAAATGGCCGATCGGCGACCCTGCGACCGAAGATTTCTGGTTCTGCGGTCTGCCGTCCGTCGCTGGCAAACCCTATTGCGAGGCCCATGTCGGCGTCGCCTTCCAGCCGATGAGCGCCCGCCGCGACCGCCGCCGCTGACACTTGCCGGATTGGCCTTTGCCAAATACTCCCGCCGGAGGCTCTGGCCTGCACCAGACTCTCCGGCCGAGAGGCACAGTGAATGTTCCACCGGCCCTACGCTGCCGCAACCCGCATCCGTGGCTGCACCAGCGACAGCCCTACCAGCATCACCGCCAGCGCCAGCCATACCCATTGCGAAAACCGCTCGCCCAACAGCAGGATCGACCAGCACAGCCCCGCCGCCGTCACCACGTAAGAGGTCTGGGTCGCAAACACCGCCCCCGCCCGTGCGGCAAGCCCGACATAGGTCGCATACAGCATCGCATGCAGCACCGACGACAGCACCAGCGCCTGCTCCGCCCGCCCGAACCCCGCCAGCGGATCCATCCATTGCCCCGTCGCCAGAACCAGCGGCAGACACAGGATCAGCCCGACCAATGACGCGCCGAACATCGCCTGCACCGGGTCCATCCCCGCCATGCCATAGCGGCTGACAAAGGTGCCCTCGCCTGCGTAAAACAACGGCCCCACCATCGCCAGCGGCAGATAGGCCACCATCGCGGGGTCCGGCAGGCTCGACTGCGGCAACGCGATCAACGCCACGCCGGTCAGGCCCAGCAGCAGCCCGACCATCCGCTTGCCCTCGAACTGGTCGATCCCCAGCAGCAGCGACATCGGGAACGCCATTAGCGGCACCGTCGAAATCAGGATCGACATGATCCCCGCCGGCAGCCGCGCCACCGAGGTGTAGAACGTGAAATTGGGGATCAGCGTTCCGACCAGCGCCACAACCAGATAAAACACCAGCGCTCGGCGGTCACGGCGCAGCCCGCGACCCCGCGCCAGCGTGATGCCGCCGAGCACCAAAGTGCAGATCGCCAGCTGCCAGAAGATCAGTGCAAACGGCCCATGCCCGGTCGAGGCCGCGATCTTGCCCAATGGCTGGGTTGACCCCCAGCCGATGCCCAACACCACCAGCAATCCGACATTCTTCGCTTGAGTCACGGTGGCCCCCTCGTTGCCGCGCGACCCTACCTCGACCGTGTCGCCGCCGCCCCGAGCTTTGCGACACAAGGCTCGCCATTCGCGCCCCAGCCCCTGATTTTTCGCAGAACAATCGCCCGCGCGGGTTGGCGCGAAATCGCTAATTCCAGGTTAACAGAATTTTTTAAATACTGTTATATCAAATGGTTACATGACGGTCCGAGCCTCGGACCATCCCTCAAATCCCCGCCTGCCTCAGCTTGCCGCCCAGCCTGATCATCTCGATCCGCGTGGTGCGCCCGGTCTTGTCGTCGGTCTCGACATAGACGCCGCACAGCGTCGCCTCGCCCCCAGCCGGTTCGAACCGCTGCGAGGTCATGCCGGTGATGAAACGCCGCAGCGGCTCCATCTTCTCCATCCCGATGACCGAGTCGTAGTCGCCGCACATCCCCGCGTCGGTCAGATAGCCGGTGCCCTTGCCCAAAATCATCGCATCCCCAGTTGGCACATGGGTATGCGTGCCCACCACCAGCGATGCCTGCCCGTCACACCAATGCCCCATCGCCATCTTCTCGGATGTCGCCTCGGCATGGATCTCGACAATCGTCGCCTGCACCGACCCGCCCAAGGGATGCGTCTTCAAAACGCCCTCGACCGCCGAGAACGGGTCATCAAACGGCCGCTTCATGAACACCTGCCCCAAAGCCTGCACCACCAGAACCCGCCGCCCCTGGGTGGCCGTGAACACTTTCGCCCCCCGCCCCGGCGCCACCTTGGAAAAGTTCAGCGGCCGGATGATCCGCCCCTCGGTCTCGCAAAAGGATATCATGTCCTTCTGGTCAAAAGCATGATCCCCCAGCGTCACGCAATCCGCCCCCGCGTCCAGCAAGACCTTGGCATGCTCCCCGGTCAGCCCCGCCCCCTGCGAGGCATTCTCGCCATTGACGACGACGAAATCCAACCCCCACTCCGCGCGCAGCTTCGGCAGCCGCTCCGCCACAGCACTCCGCCCCGCCCGCCCCATCACATCGCCCAGAAACAGTATTTTCATGCCCTGCGCTTAGGCCCAACCCCCACCCCGTTCAAGTGCAATGTAGGGTGCGCATTCATTGCGCACCTGCCCTAAGCCAGCAATGCCGCCACGCTTTCCTGTACCGCCTGCAAACTCGAATAACGCGGCTCATACCCGATCAACCGCCGTCCCTTGTCGATCGAATGACAGGGCGAACGCGCGATGTGCTCCCACGTCGCCCGCGCATCCTCCGCCGCCACCCCCTTCGCCCATTCCGCAAAGGGCGCGTAGCTCACTACCGGCTCATGCCCGAACCAGCGGTACATCGCCTCGGCATAGCCGCGCAGCGGCAACGCCGCCCCCGACACCGCATTGAACGCCTCCCCCACCGCACCCGACCAATGCGTCAAAGCCCCCATCACCGCTTGCGCCACATCATCGGCATGGACGTGATGCACCGTCTCCATCCCGAAGTTCGGCAGAACCAGCGGCTTGCCATCCCGGATGTCGCGAAAGACCTGCGGGTTGAAATGCCCCGCCGGGTTCAAGGGCGCCCAGCCTGGCCCCACGATATGCCCAGGCCGGATCACCGTCGCCGCCAGCTCCCCCCGCCGCGCCCGCGCCAACAGATCGTCCTCGATCTGCGACTTCCACACCCCATAGTCGCCAAACGGCTCTCTCGGGTCCTCTTCGTGCGACGGCGACCACTTGCTCGCCCCATGTACCCAGATCGTGCCGATATGGATGAAATGCTGCACCCGCCCCGCCAACGTCTCGGCCAGCATCGCGGCACTGGCGGGGGTAAAGCAGATCATGTCGATCACCACATCCGGCGCCATCGCCGCAATGGCCGCGCCAAACTGCCCGGTCACCTCCGCCGCCGCCCGGTCCATCACCACCTGCTCCACCGCAGCCCAGGCCGCATGCGCCTGATAGGGCCGCGCCACCCCGCGTGAGACATTGACCACCTGATGCCCCGCCTCCACCAGCCGCGGCACTAGACAGGTCCCGACATGCCCGGCCCCGCCTATGATCACCACCTTCGCCATCTGTCATCGCCCCCCTGATTGCCCTGCCGTGAATACGGCCATTTGCGCCGCAAATGCCCGCTGAAACGCCGCCCGCTCCGCAGCGCGCCCCAGATAGGCGGCAAGGTTCGCAAACTCGGCGACCAGCCCCGTTGGCTTTAGCCGGAACAGCACCCCCGCCATCATCAGATCGCCCGCAGAAAACGCCCCGTCCAGCCAATCCGCCTGCCCCAAGTGGCGGGACAACAGTCCCAATCGGTCGCGAATGCGCCCCGCCAGCATCGCCATCCGCTCGGCATACCAGCTTTTGTCACGTTCAAGAAAGAAGCACGCCTCGCGCTCCAGGCCGACCGGCTCCACGGAATTCACTGCCGCGAACATCCACGCAATCGCCCGCGCCCGTGCCCCCGGCTCGACTGGCAAAAGCCCCGCATGGCCCTCCGCAATATGCAGCACGATGGCCCCCGTCTCGAACAGAACCAGATCGCCCTCCTCATAGGTCGGGATCTGTCCAAACGGCTGCCGCGCCAGATGCGCTGGCTCCTTCATCTCGGCAAAGCTCAAAAGCCGCACTTCATAAGCCTGCCCCACCTCTTCCAGTGCCCACCGCACCCGCATATCCCGCGCCAATCCTCGGCCCCGGTCGGGCGAGGCGGCAAAGGCGGTGATGGTGGGGGTCATGGAGGGCTCCTTCGATCGGCATTTCCAGGCCATTCGGCAACGAACTACGCTTCGATACAGCGGATCAGCGGGCGCATTCTGTCAACCACTCGCAAAGCGCACCGACACCTGTCAAGGTTCGCTATAGATCGGCTAGGACTCTTGGCCTACGGTCCTCGACACCAACGGTGATAAGTGCCGTCGCTCGCCCGTCGAATACCAAGAACAGGGATCATCCCGCCATGCCCATCCCCGCCACACTTGTTGCCCCAGCGGCACGCATTTATCGCGGCGGCATCACCCGCCCTGATCGCTGGGCAACCTGGGAGCCCAACACGGGCGACATCCTCGTTTGCACCCCCTCGAAATCCGGCACAACATGGACCCAGACGATCCTTGCCCTGCTGGTTCATGGCGGTGCGGACCTGCCCGCGAAACTCCCGGTCCTGTCGCCATGGGTCGATGCTGATTTGGGCGTCTCGGCAACCGAAGTCGCGGCGGCCCTTGCCGCACAAAAAGGCCGACGCGTGGTCAAGACCCATACTCCGGCCGACGGCTTCCCGATCTGGGATTGTGTGACCGTCATTGCCGTTTATCGCCATCCGCTCGACGTGTTCTTTTCCTTGCGCAAGCACACGGCCAACCGGGCCAATCCCGCTGTGGATGATCCGACGAGCTGGCCGATTTCGCGCTCGATCCGCGCCTTTCTCAACGACCCCACCGACCCCGATGACCTCAAACAGGAAAATCTGACGAGCCTGACGATGCATTACACCCAGACAGCGCTATCCGGCCGTCTGCCCGACCTCAAGCTCTTGCATTATTCCGATATGATCCGGGATGGGCGGCGCACGGTGCAGGCTCTGGCCAAGGCGGCGACGATCGACGCGGATGAAAGTGTGATTGACAAGGTAACTGCGGCCACGGCCTTTGGCGCGATGAAGTCGAGGGCATCTGATTACGCACCGGTAGGCGGCACCGGTTTCTGGAAATCCGATGCGAATTTCTTCGACTCGGCCAGTTCGAAGAAATGGGAAGGAGTGCTTTCGCGCGACGATCTGGCGCTCTACCGCGAACGACTTCAAGCGATGGTCCCTGACCCAAAGGCGCGGGCCTGGCTTGAAGATGGCGACGGATAAAGGCCAGCCCAACCCTCACCCAGGAAAATCCGTCGCGTGCCCCGCCCGCCCGCACC
>JANXPK010000242.1 GCA_025357355.1 Rhodobacterales bacterium | reverse complement strand
GTCAGACAAACCAGCGTCACCACGGCCGCAAACAGCTTTTCACCCTGCCGCGTCACGTCCTGCTCCAGCACGATCCGTGCGCCCGTCATGGTGATCACCCCGGTCTCGACCGCCAGTTCATCGTCGAACTTCGCCGGGCGCAGAAAATCGGCCTCGATCCGCCGCACCGCAAACACCAGCCCCGCCTCGGCCCGCAGCCAGCCCTGATCGAAGCCCAGACCCCGCACCCATTCGGTGCGCGCCCGTTCAATGAATTTCAGGTAGTTGGCGTAATAAACGATGCCCGCGAGGTCAGTGTCCTCGTAATAAACCCGCAGCGCAAAGGAATGGCTCATTGCTGCGCGATGGCGGCGAGGCTCGGCGGCTCTTGGGCACCGCTGCCCCAGTGCTTGACCCCACCCGCATCGCGAACCACGGCCAAAATCTTCCCCGTCTTGACGGATATGGCAAAGCCGCCCATCACATCGCCGCATTGATGCGGCGCGCAGCCTGTCCCCACGACCCAGTCGCCGTCACGGGTCATCGGCTCTTCGATGACCAGATCATCCTGCAACCGCTTGAACCCAGCCTTGCCCATGACGGCAATGAATTGGGCCTGCCACCTGGCATCGGCTATGATCTCATCCGGTTCGCGCCCGACCCACTTTGTCACATCCTGTGCCAGGACCGGCGTCGCCAGCACAAATGCCAGAACGAACACGACAAAACGCATGGCCACCCCCTCACATCAGTGGAACGAACGGCACGCCGCAGCCTGCAAGGATCAGGGGCAGTGCCAGCCAGATCAAGAGCCGGATCATTGCGACCTCCTGCGGTTGTCTCTCAAGGCTAGCCAAGGCTGCCGTCCTTGCCAAGGGCCTGCAACGCGGCATTCACCCGCGCCGCCAGACGCAGCGCGTGGGCCGCATCTTGCGCCATCACTGGCATCGTCCGGTCATAACCGGCCCTTATCACCCCGGCGATATCGGGCCGCAGGATCACCCGGCCCCCGACCGTTGCCAATGGCGAGGACGCGGTGAATGCGCGGTCCGACCACAGGCAGATCACCTCTGCCGCCTGACACAGCGCCAGATCCTCCGCCGCCATCGCCCCCAACGCCGCGTCCAGCCGCACAAAGACGAAGGCCGCCTTGATCGCCCCGGCCGGATCAAAACGGAAGAACCGGTACTGGTTGGCGTCAGCCTCGCTCAGCCTTTGGCACAAAGGTCCGAGGTCCGGCACCAGATGATCCAGGCCCGGCACCTGCGGCAGCTCGGCCCAGTCGCGCAGAAAGAACAGCATGAGGTTGACACCCAGTTCAGGGTCCAACCCGGCCATCTTGTGACCGGCCAACACCACCACCGCCTCGATTGCGCCCTTGACCACCGCCAGCGTCGCGTCGTCAACGCCGAACACCACCGGCACGATCGGCCTGCCCCAACGGGCAAACAGATAGCTGCCATCGCTGCGGGTGAACAGCGTCGCAACGTCCTCGGCCCGCATTCAGGCGGCAACCTCGGCCAGCACCTCGGTGGTGGTGGCGATGCGGGCAAACTCGCCGTCCAGATTGGCGAGCGTCATTGCCAGCACATCGCCGGGCGGCATCACCCGCCCGTCGCGCAAGGTCTTCTGGAAATTGATCAGCGCGTCGCCCACGACTGTTGTGGCAAAACCCAGATCGCCCGCCATCCGTGCCGTGCTTTCCACGCAGTAGTTCGCGGCCCCACCGGCCAGCACCAGCCGGTCCAGACCGGCACCGCGCAGAACCGCTTCCAGATCGGTGCCGATGAAGGCGGAAGAGCCGTGCTTGATCACCAGAGTCTCACCGGCCAGCGGCGCGGCCTCGTCCATCGCAACAGACAGGGGGTTGCCGGGATGAAAGTTGTCCGCCGGGTCCGTCCCGTGGTGATGAACATGCACCACCGCCAACCCGGCCGCGCGAAACGCCGCCAACAGATCGGCGATCCGTTGCGGCGCGTCGGCATTGGCCCAAGGGTAGCCTTCGTCACGGTCCGCAACGAAGGCCTTCTGCACATCGACGACCACAAGCGCGGTGCCCACGATTTCAGCCGCCGATAAAATCGGTCTTGCCGATTTCCACGCCGTTCGACCGCAGGATGTCATAGGCGGTCGTCAGGTGGAAAAAGAAGTTCGGCAAGGCATAGCTCAGGTAATACTGCATCGCAGCAAAGCTCCGGTCGCGCCCACCGGCCGTGATATTGATCGTGCGGCCCTCGGCGTCGGCAAAGGCTGCCTCAGGCAGGGTCTGCATGAAGGCTACGGTCTTGGCGATGCGGTCCTTCAACTCAGCCACCGTCGTTTCGGTATCGGCAAAGCTCGGCACCTCAGCCCCCGCCAGCCGGGCGGACATGCCTTTGGCGTGGTCGCAGGCAATGGTGATCTGGCGCCAGAACGGCAGCATGTCGGCGATCAGCCGCAGTTGCGGGATCACCTCAGGCTTCATCTTCTTGGCTTCGGCAAAAGCCTCGGCCTTTTCGAGGATTTTCGACATCGCGGTCAGGGAATGAACAAGGGCGGGAACGGGTGATTGCATGGAGACCTCCGATAATGCGGACGCAACAAAGCTCTGAAACGCCCGCCTTGGCAAGGGCTATCGCTCAACCGTGATGATGTGGCTCGGCCATCGTGAAACCCACCTCTTCGCGTGCCTTCCCGGCCGACAGGGTCAGCACCGCGTCAAAACCGTGCGGCTCGGCCGGGGCTTGCAGGCTTTGCAACAGATGGTGGTTGCCCGCCACCGGCCACAGCACCAGCCGTTCTGTTCCCGACGGGCGCGCGATGCCGACCTCGGCCTGCAGCGCCTCGACATGGCGCGACAGCCGCAGTTGCATCCGCTCGCCGTCAGGAGTGTCCACGATCTGCAACACACCGGCGGCAAGTTGACCGCCGACCAGAAACGGCGCGGGCGCATGATGATGACCGCCCGCAAGGGGCGCAAAGCGGATGCTGGCCGCCGCCAATGCAGGCAGATGGTGATGCAATTCCTCCTCCACCCGCGCCGCCAGAGTATTGGCCTCAGCCAGCAGCATCCCCTCATCCGCCGTCAGCACCAGCTCGACCTGCAACCGGTGACCGAGCCAGCGCGCCCGCGCTTCCTGCACCGCAACCCCCGGCACATGGGCCGCGGCATGTCCGATCTCGTCCAACAGCCCCGGCTCCACCCCGTCCAGCATCCGCACCAACACCGACCGCGCCGATTGCCAGACGATCGCGAAGATCGCCACGGTGATGCCCAAGCCAATCAGCGGATCGGCCAGCGGAAACCCCAGCCAGACCCCGCCCGCCCCCGCCACCACCGCCAGACTGGTCAGCCCATCAGTGCGCGCGTGATACCCGTCCGCAATCAGCGCCGCAGAACTGATCTCGCGGCCCACCCTTATGCGCAGCACCGCCACCACCTCGTTGCCCAGAAAGCTGATCGCACCCGCCATCGCCAGCCAGCCCAGATTGTGCACCGGCAGCGGACTGATCAGCCGCGAGATCGCCTCATATCCGGCCACCACCGCACTGAACAGGATGATCCCGACGATCATCAGCCCCGCCAGATCCTCGACCCTTCCCAGCCCGTAGGGAAATCGCGCGCTGGGCTTGCGTCGCGCCAGCACAAAGGCCACGCCAAGCGGCAAGGCCGTCGTCGCATCGGCGAAATTGTGGATGGTGTCGGCCAGCAGCGCCACCGAATGCGAGGCCGCCACCACGACAATCTGCAACAGCCCGGTTACAATCAAGATGGCGAACGACCACTTGATCGCCCACATCCCCCGTTCGTTCGCCGCGATCCCCGCATCCATCACGCCATGGGTATGACCATGTCCGTGATCATGCTCCGCGGCCCTGTGTCCCCCAAACCCCAGCCAATCCAGCACCCGGTTCACCATCGCAAATCTCCCGCATTTGCGCGGAGGTATGGCACTTTATACCCCCAGACACCACTGTACATGGCCGCTTGCGCGGGTCAGCGGTTCCAAACCCCGTTGACCCCGTACGACTGAGGCCGCGTCAGGTGCAACGCGGTCAGAATGGACACCACATCCTTCCTGAAGGTTGAACAGCCTGGTGGTCAGCTCGTCTGATGATTGACAAATCGCCCCAAAAAGCGGAAAATATTCTGATTGTCCGTCCCTATTTTAGCCCCAGCTCATTTTGGAGTGTCCAATTATGGCCATTGATCCGTCTGCCCTTTTCGCCACAGCCCTGAATATTGACCCCAAACGCACCAAATTTCTGTATTTCGGGTTTCTGGTGCTGGCGCTTTCGATCTACCTCGCCAACTACCTCGTCGACGCCAATATCCCGTTCTGGTCGATCCCGATCTATCTCATGGTCTTTTCCGTGATCATCGGCGCATTGGCGCAGATTGACGGGATGCTGAAACACGTCCTCTCGTGGGGCGTGGTCCTGTTGTTCATCGGGTGGCTTTCCGTGTTGATGCTGCAAGTCGCCACCCAAAGCTTTTATGCCCCGCCGCTCGCCACCGCGCTGTGTCTGGTCGATCCGTTCCAGGATCGTTGCGGCTTCAACGCCGCAGCGGCAGGCTACACGCGGACCAATCAGGCGTCCAGCAAGGCACCGGGGCAGTCGTCGCAGAACACCAACCCGTCGAACGGGCCTGACGTGCTGATCCAGGCTGCCTTCCCTGTGACCCATGCGCATGCAAGCAAACTGCGCCCCACAATGGTTGATGAGGTCCGGCCCGACGACAATCAGGTCTTCATCCAGTTCGCCGTGCTGGCGCGTCAGGATGTGGTTGGACTGGCAACAAAACTTGTTGGCCTTGGCTGGCAGGTGCAAGGTGCTGACAGCGGAGGCGAACGTCTGGCCGCCGCCGATGGGCTGATGGAGGTGCGTTATTTCTACGCCGGCGACCAGCCCCGCGCCAACCTGCTGGCCCAAACCGTGTCCAGCCTGCGCCCCGGCAATCCGCCGGTCAGCGTTCAGGACCTGTCCGCGACCGGCTTGGCCCGGAACGTGCCCCCTGGGCATTTCGAGATCTGGATGAGCAAGTGACGCGCGGGGCGCATACCCCCGGTCGCTACACGCCCAGACACCACCGCATCACCGCCTTTTGCGCGTGCAGGCGGTTCTCGGCCTCATCAAACACCACCGAATGCGGCCCGTCCATCACGGCAGAGGTGACCTCGTCGTTGCGATGGGCGGGCAGGCAGTGCATGAACAGGGCGTCAGGCTTGGCATGGGCCATCAGCGCGTCGTTGACCTGATAGGGCGACAGCTGATTGTGCCGCCGCTCCTTGGCGCTTTCGGGGTCGTGCATGCTGACCCAGGTGTCGGTCACCACCAGATCGGCGCCCTGTACGGCGCGCAGCGGATCGCGCTCCATCACGACGCGGCTGCCTTTGCCGCGGGCAAATCCGACGAACTTGTCCTCCGGCTCCAATGTCTCCGGCCCGGTGAAGGTAAAGTCGAACCCGAATTGCCCCGCCGCGTGCAGGAAACTGGCGCAGACATTGTTGCCATCGCCCGCCCAGACCACCTGCCGCCCGGCTATGGGGCCGCGATGCTCTTCATAGGTCATCACGTCCGCCATGATCTGGCAGGGATGGGTGCGGTTGGTCAGCCCGTTGATCACCGGCACCGTGGCATGCTCGGCCATCTCCAGCAGCGTCGCCTCTTCATAGGTGCGGATCATGATCAGATCGACATAGCGGCTGAGGACCCGTGCCGTGTCGGCAATCGTCTCGCCATGGCCAAGCTGCATTTCCTTGCCCGACAGCACCATGGTCTGCCCGCCCATCTGGCGCACGCCGACATCAAAGCTGACCCGCGTCCGGGTCGAAGGCTTTTCAAAGATCAACGCCACCATGCGCCCGGCAAGCGGCTGCACGTCATCGGGCTCGCCCTTGGGTCGGTCATTGCGCGCAATCTTCATCGCCCGGGCCGAGTTGATCATCGCGCGCAGGTCGGCGGCGTCGGTCTTGTGGATATCTAGGAAGTGTTTCATGCGGTTCTCTTGGATAGGTGGAACCGGGGGCCAGCCCCCGGACCCCCGGGATATTTATGAAAAGATGATGGGGGAGGGATCAAAGCGCATGACCAGCGTCATGTCGCCCGCACCATCGGGCCTCTGCGCGACGTCCTGAAAGCCCGCTCGTCGGTAGGCCCGCACGGCGCGTTCGTTTTCCGGGTCGGGATCAATGACGACACCGGGGGCGCCCTTGCCCAGAAGAGTGCGCGCATAAAGCCGCAGCATGGCCGATCCGTGACCTTGCCCGATCATGTCGACCGGGCCGACAAAGCAATCGACGGCCACGGTGCCCGAAGGAAAGTCTGCCAGATGCGGCGCGCCCGCAGGCCAGGCATGAACCGGGTAGCTTTGCAGATAGCCAAAGGGCCGGTCCCCGAAACTGGCGATCTGCTGATCCATCAGCGGCTCGTCCAGATCTTCGGTGACCAGCGCCAACTGCTCGGCCGGGTCGCCCCACCTAGCCCGCGCGTGCGGCGTGTCGAGCCAGGTCGCGACCAGCGGCAGATCGGCCCGCGTCAACGCCCGCAACGCATAGCTAGCCATGTTCCACCGCCACCGCCGCTTGGTCCAGACGCGCCAGCGCCTCGGTCAGATCGCCATCGGTGATGTTCAGCGCGGGCAGAAGCCGGATCACATTGTCCGCCGCCGGCACCGTCAGCACATGGGCGCCGTAGCCCGCCTTGACCACGTCGGTGTTCAGCGCCCGGCACTTCAACCCCAATATCAACCCCTCGCCCCGCACC
>JANXPK010000233.1 GCA_025357355.1 Rhodobacterales bacterium | reverse complement strand
GCCAACCACGTGGCCGCCGCCGCATTGCGCGACCGTCTGTCGCAACTCATTGCCAGCGAGGCACCCGGCGCGCCGATGTCGGATGCAGCACTGGCAGGGGCGCTGAGCATCGACGGGGCGCAACTGGCCCGGCGCACCGTGGCCAAGTACCGCGAGATGCTGGGCATTCCCCCCGCTCACCGCCGCAGAAAGCTTTAGCGCGATGAATGTTGATGGAAACATCATGATGGCCGTGTGGTCTGTACGGCCGCCCTTACCGCCGGTGCCAGAGGACCGTCTGATGCAGGCTCCGGGGGAGCCTGCATCGGTCCGATTGCCGAAGCGCGCCAGCGCAAGGCAAGGGGGATTGGGTCGGGAACCATAGTGAGGAAGGGGAGGCGCACGACCGCGGGTGGGAGCGGAACGCGCACGCCCGGGGGGCGGTCGCGCGCGTCCCCGATACGCTTTGGCCTATCGGGGAAGGGAAGAAAGGCAGGCAGAAGTGGCAATTCAGGTTATTCTGGACGGGCGGCCGGAGTTTCCGCCAAGGCTCTTCACGCTTTAGGACGGACCTGCGCGGAGGGCTCATCATTCCCTGACGGTCATTCTTCGCAAGGGCCAAGCGATGAAAGCCGTCAGGCTTGAAGAGCGCCCGCCGCAGACCGCCGCAGACACATGCAGGTCGTCCGGCCAAAGCTCGGCCCGCCCACCGAAGGGGCGCCGTCCCTGCAGGCCTTCGCTCAAAAGGCCGGGACCTGGCGTGACCCCTTCCGGCAACTGACAACGCCGCACTGCGACCATTAACGTCGCGGAATGGCGTGACCTGGCCGCCGCGCCAGCCTATGTCAGGCCCAAAGCACAAGGGACACAGCGCGATGAGTTACTTTCTGGGTGTCGATACCGGGGGCACCTATACCGATGCGGTCATTCTGGACGAGGCAGCGGATACGGTGATTGGCTCGGCCAAAGCCCTGACCACGCGCGGCGATCTGGCCCTTGGCATCGGGCGGGCTGTGGATGCGGCGATGGCAGGGGCCGGGATCGCGGCGGCGCAGGTGGCGTTGGTCTCACTGTCCACCACGCTGGCCACCAATGCGCTGGTCGAGGGTCAGGGCGGACGCGTCGCCCTGATCTTCATCGGATTTGACCCCGGCGATCTGGAGCGGGGCGGGCTGACCGAGGCGCTCAAGGGCGATCCGGTGATCCTTCTGGACGGTGGCCACAGCCATGCCGGAACCGAGGCGGCGGCGTTGGACCTTGCCACGCTGGAAACGGCGGTGACCGAGCTTGCGGGTCAGGTGATGGGCTTTGCCGTCGCCGCCCGCTTTGGCACCCGCAATCCGGCCCATGAGGTCGCCGCGCGCGACCTGATCCGCCGCGTCACCGGCCGTCCGGTGACCTGCAGCCACGAGTTGTCCGCCCAGTTGAACGGCCCCAAACGCGCCCTGACGGCGGTGCTGAACGCCCGACTGATCGGCATGATCGACCGGCTTGTCGCGGCCTGCGAAAGCCACCTGCTGGCGGTTGGCATCACCGCGCCCCTGATGGTGGTGCGCGGCGACGGCGCGCTGATCTCTGCCGCGATGGTGCGCGAACGCCCGATCGAGACGATCCTGTCCGGCCCCGCGGCCTCCATCGTCGGCGCTCGCTGGTTGACCGGGGCGGCAGACGCCCTGGTCAGCGACATTGGTGGCACCACCACCGACATCGCCCTGTTGCGCGGCGGCCTGCCCGAGATCGACCCCGAGGGCGCCCGTGTCGGCGGTTTTCGAACCATGGTCGAGGCGGTGGCGATGCGCACCACCGGCCTTGGCGGCGACAGTGAAGTGCACCTTTTGACCACCGGCCTAGTCGGGGGTCTGCGCCTTGGGCCACGTCGTTTGATCCCGGTGTCACTGCTGGCGGTTGACCACGCCGCGATGGTGCATGCCGCCCTTGACCGGGCGCTCAGCGCCGATGCGGTGGGAGAGTTCGACGGCCGCTTCGTGGTGCCGATGCCGGGCCTGACCCCGGCGCAAACCGGCGGCCTCACGCCGCGTGAAACCGTTGTGCTGGCACGGATCATGGCGCCGATGCCGCTGGTAGCCGCGCTGACCTCGCGGCTGGAGGTGGCGGCAATGGAACGGCTGGTGGCCCGCGGTCTGGTGATGCTCAGCGGCGTCACGCCGTCCGACGCCAGCCACGTTCTGGGGCGGCTGAACGCATGGGATGGCGCTGCGGCTGAGAAAGCCGTGCGCCTGTTTGCCCGGCGCCGCAACGGTGCGGGCGACCGCATCGCCGCCGACGCCGCGACACTGGCGCAGCGCATCGTCGATCAGCTGACCGAACAGACGGTGGACTGCCTTTTGGAGGCGGCCTTTGGCGAGGACCCCGCCATCGCCGGTGATCCCGTGACACTCGCCCGCCATCCGCTGACCCAGGCCGGAATTGCCCGTCATCGCGGCGTGGTCGAGGTCACCTTGCGGCTTGGCGTACCGGTGATCGGCCTTGGCGCCTCGGCCCCATCCTATTACGGCGCGGTCGGTGACCGGCTGGGCTGCGAAATGATCCTGCCTGAACACGCCGGGGTCGCCAACGCCATCGGCGCTGTGGTCGGACAGGTGTCGCAACGCGCCTCGGGTCTGGTCAGCAGCCCCGGCGAGGGCCGCTATACCGCACATCTGGCGACAGGCTTGCAAACCTTTACCACCCGCGCCGCCGCCCTTGCCGCCATGGAAGCGGCCGTCACCGCCGAGGCCCGTGCCCGTGCCCGCGCCGCCGGGGCCGAGGATGTGCGCGTCGTGGTAACCCGCGCCATCACCGAGGCCGAGGTCGAGGGTCAGCCGATGTT
>JANXPK010000216.1 GCA_025357355.1 Rhodobacterales bacterium | reverse complement strand
ATCTGGCTTTGAAGAATGACCGTAAGCGGCCTGCGAAGGTAGAATCACGACTGCCCCGGTAACCTCACCGATAAACCTCATTGCCGACGCCTCGACCGACCACAGATCAACCTCCTCGTAGATCACCAGCCCGGCCACCGCGATCAGCGGCAAAGCCACAAGGTTGAGCATGCTGCGAAATTGCGAGTTCTGGCCCGGAAGCCCCAACAGCCACTGCGCGACCTTGGCCGCAGGCCAGCCGCCCAGCGCTGCCAGTGTCAGCAGCAACACCTCCGGCAACGGCTGATCGCCATTGACCGCGCGGCGACTGTCCACCGCAAAGGCAGAGAAGGTCAAAAGGTTCAGGACCACGAGACCGGCCACAAGGCCCAATCCCAACAGTCCCAGCGTTTCGGGGGTGAGAAGATTCAGGTTCATGCCGCCCAATCTGACGGGAAATCGTGGCAGGATTACGGAACCTTGACGCCGATTTCTCGGCGTCCCTGCTCCTCGCTCCGATCACACCGCCGAAAATCCATTATCGACGAACAACTGCGTGCCGTTGACGAACTCGGCATCATCAGACGCCAGATACAGCGCTGCCCGTGCAATATCTTCCGGCTGGCCCATCCGCCCCTGTGCCGCCTTGATCGCGGCCTCGCTGACATCGACGCCCAGCGCGCTCAATTCCCTGACTTCCCGCGCCCCATGCGGTGTCTGGATAAAGCCCGGACACACCGCGTTGCATCGGATGCCACGGTCGCGAAATTCCACTGCAATCGCCCGCGCGAACATATGGCATGCCCCTTTGGTCGCGTCATACAGCACCTCGTTCGGCGTGCCATAGACCGCTGAAATCGACGAGGTGCAGACGATGGCCCCCCCGCCCTGCAATAACATCATCGGCAGCACTGCCCGCGTCATCAGGTACATCGACTTCACGTTAACCGCAAACAGCATGTCCCAGTCCGCTTCTTCCGTCTCCAGAAACGGCTTGATCACGATCGTGCCCGCGTGGTTGAAAAGCACGTTTACCGGCCCCAACGACGCCCTTATGTTGGCCACCGCCGCTTCGACTTCATCCTTTCTGGACACATCCGCCGCCGCGAACACCACCCGCTTGCCTGCCGACGCAAGTTCAAACGCCAGCGCCTGCCCAACCTTCGCGTTGCGGTCGATGATCCCCACCGCTGCCCCTTCTGCCGCAAACAACCGCACCGCCGCCGCCCCACAGCCGGTGGCGCCGCCAGACACGATGGCCACCTTGCCTTTCAACCGATCCATTCTTCCCCCCCTAACCTGCCAACCGCCCAGCGCGCTGCATCTGCAACCGCATCATCGGGATCATTGATCAGGGATTGCACCGCAGCCAACAGTCCCGGCATCCCCGAATTTCCAATCGCATACAAGACGTTACGCACAAACCGGTCCCGCCCGATCCGCTTGATCGGGCTGCCCGCAAACCGCGCCCGAAAGCCCGCATCATCCATCCCGGCGAGTTCCGCGAGTTCTGGCGCCCCGACGCGCGGCGCGTAGCCCATCTCCGAAGCCGCCACCGCGAACTTGTTCCACGGGCACACCGCCAGACAATCATCGCAGCCATAAATCCGGTTGCCCATCAGCCTACGCAGTTCCGGGTCAACGCGACCCTTGTGTTCAATGGTCAGGTAGGAAATGCACTTTCGCGCATCCAATTGGTAGGGCGCTGGAAAGGCGCGGGTAGGGCAAATATCCAGACAGGCAGTGCATGACCCGCAATGGCTGACCTCCGCTGCATCGCGCGGCAGATCGAGCGTCGTGAAGATCGCTCCCAGGAAGAACCAGTTCCCCAGTTCGCGGCTCAGAAGATTGGTATGCTTGCCCTGCCAACCCAGTCCCGCCGCCTGCGCCAATGGTTTTTCCATCACCGGCGCCGTATCGACAAAAACCTTGATCTCGCAAGGCGCCGTGTCAATCAGCCACCGCCCCAGCCGTTTCAACCGCTTCTTGACCAGATCGTGGTAGTCACGCCCCTGTGCGTAGACCGACACGGCCCCTCGGTCCCGCTGCGACAGCACCGCCAGCGGGTCGCCGCCCGGCGTATACGCCTCTGCCAGCATGATCACAGACCGCGCCTCAGGCCATAGCGCCGCGGCCGATCCGCGCCATGTCTCACGCTCGGCCAGCCAGTCCATCTGCCCGTGCCGCCCTTCGGCCAGGAACGCGCGGAGCCGCCCTGCTGCCTCTGGCACCGCATCCGGCGCGCAAATCCCCATAGCGGCGAAACCTACCGCTTTCGCCTCTGCCGCCAGCCTGTCGCGCAATCCGTCCATGCTGCTTCTTACAGGCTTTTTCTGCCCTGCGGCAAAGAGACAATCTTGCATCAGTGCACCTAGCCACCCAGATGTTAGTCAGGCCGACGTGCACATGCCTTTGCGGGGTGTTCGCTACGGTGCTGCAAAGGAGACAGTGATGAACCTCGAGAAATTGACCGAGCGGTCGCGCGGCTTTCTGAACGCTGCGCAGACCATTGCGATGCGCGAAAGCCATCAGCGGCTGGTGCCCGAACATCTGCTGAAAGCCATCATGGACGACGAGCAGGGCCTCGCCTCCAACCTGATCCGCCGCTCCGGTGGTGAACCGGCCCGCGTCACCGAGGCTTTGACCCTGACTCTGGCCAAACTGCCCAAGGTTTCGGGCGACGCCCAACCCTTCATGGACCCCGGTCTGGTGAAGGTGCTGGATGAGGCCGAGAAAGTCGCGAAGAAGGCCGGCGACAGCTTTGTGCCGGTCGAGCGTATCCTGATGGCGCTGACCATGGTGCCCTCCAAGGCGAAAGAGGCGCTGGATGCCGGTGCCGTCACCGCGCAAAAGCTGAATGCCGCCATCAACGACATCCGCAAGGGCCGCACCGCTGACAGTGCCTCAGCCGAGGAAGGCT
>JANXPK010000197.1 GCA_025357355.1 Rhodobacterales bacterium | reverse complement strand
TCGGCGGCGAAGTTGCGGTAGACCTTGGAGTGGCGGGGCATGTGGCCGCGGTTGGTGCCGAGGATGTCCTCGGCAAAAAGGTACTGGGCATCGCAGCCGGGGCCCGCGCCCATCGACCACAGAAGGATGTTCACCCGGCGGCTGATCTCGGTGGCGACCTCGACCGGGACCACCTCGATCTCGACGGCAAAGGCACCGGCAGCCTCATAGGCGCGGACCTCGTCCAGAAGGGCCATGGCGCCCTGAGCAGTCTTGGCGACGGCCTTCATGCCGCCGGTCCAGGTGGCGCGGGACGGGACAAGGCCGACGTGGCCGACGACCGGGATATGTTCGCGCGCCACATGTTCGACGGTGCCGAGCCCGCCCGAGCAATAGACGGCATCGGCCCCGGCCAGCATCATCTTGCAGGCCCAGCGCAGATAGTCGTCGCGGGTGCCAGCCTCAAGATGCGTGACGCCGGTCATGGAAAAGAGCGACGGGGCGACCTCGCGGTAACGCGGATGGGTGACGAGGTCGACCGGCACCGAGACGATGTCGATGCCCGCCTGTTCGGCTGCCGCCGCCTCGTCGAGGGTCATGACGCGCAGCATGGTCATCTGGCCGCGGCCCTTGCGGGCGCGCAGTTCGGCGATGGTGGGTTTGGAGCGGGTCATCGGATGTCCTTACGCGCCGGAGCGGGCGATGTGCAGGTTGTGGAACTCTTCGCGGTAGGGCCGGGCGGTGGGCGGCAATACCTTGCGGTAGGCATATTCCGGGTCGATCTTTTGCTGGCGGAGCGAGGCGATGATCTCGCGGTAGCCATCCAGGATCGAGGGGTTTGGCGGCGGCAGGTCGTTCTTGATCAGCTCGTGCAGGCGGGGCAGGGCGTGGTAGGGCACCATGGGGAACATGTGGTGTTCGACGTGGTAATTCATGTTCCAGTAGATGTAGCGGCTGACGGGGTTCATGTAGACGGTGCGCGAATTCAGCCGGTGGTCCAGCACGTTGTCGGCAAGACCCGCGT
This sequence comes from Rhodobacterales bacterium, assembly GCA_025357355.1. Classification (GTDB taxonomy): domain Bacteria; phylum Pseudomonadota; class Alphaproteobacteria; order Rhodobacterales; family Rhodobacteraceae; genus Stagnihabitans. The sequence continues at coordinate 1,542 of JANXPK010000197.1, read as the reverse complement.
GTTGCAGATGGCCGCACATCACCATGTGCCAGCAGCCGTAGATGCGCGGCAGGCCGATCAGCATCAGGGGCAGCCAGGAGCGCATCAGAAGGGCGGTCAGAATGGTGACGGCGTAGATCGCCATGTGGACACGGGCGGCGAAGACGGTCTTGGCCCATTCGCTTTCGGGGATGAAGTTTTTCTCGTCGGGGGTCAGGGTGCCTGCGGCGTTGCGGGCGAGGGTCTGCAAGGATCTGGTGGCGCCGATCACGTCGAAGAAGGCGAGGACGGCCATCAGGGTCTTGGGGGGGCGCATCCAGGCAATCTCGGCATCGCGGCCGACGATATAGGTGTCGGTGTGGTGGCGGGCGTGGCTCCACCGCCAGGTCACCGGATTGCGCATCACCATGAAGCTGGCGATGTGGTAGATCACGTCGTTCATCCACGGGGTGCGGAAGGCGGTGCCGTGGCCGCATTCATGCCAGCGGCTGTCGCAGGACGCGCCGTAGATGACGCCGTAGACGATGAAGAACGGCACACAGGCCCAGCTGCCCCAGTAGTGGATGCCGCCCCAGGCGCCCACGATGAGGAGAGCGAACCACAGCAGGGTGTCGCGGATGGCGGGGCCATCGGTGCGTTTCATCAGGTCCTTGATCACGGCGCGGGGCACTTCGGAGTGGTACCATTCGGCGGAGGCAAGGCCGATTTCGATGGCGCGACGGCTGTCGGCGCCAACAAGGCTGTAATCGCGCTGTCCTACGGGGATGGCTGTTGCGGTCATGAAAGCACCTTTGAGGGCTGTGGATCGGTCATGGGGCGACCCCAGGTCAGGGTCATCGACGCGGTCAGGGTTTCACCGGCGGCAAGTCGCGTCAAGCCGGGCTGTCCGGGCAGGTTGTGGGCATCGACCGGATGCGAGACCGGCTCGAAGCAGAAGAAATCGGCGGTGGCGGCGGGGGAGTACAAGAGGGCAGTGCCAAGGTTGGTGGCGGTGAGCTGGGTTGTGGCGGCGCCTGCGCCCTGGGCGATGTGGGCCTGGCCGCCCCACCCCGCGAAACCGGTGTTGATCCAGCCCTGCGGCAGCGGGGCCAGGGTGCGCCATGGGCCGCCGTTCTGGGGCAGGGGTTGCGGGCTGGCGGGCAGATGGTCGGGGGTTTCGGGCCAGATACCGGTCGCGGTGAATTGAAGGCGCGTCGCGGCATCGCGGGGAAACCACGGATGCAGGCCAAAGCCGAAGGGCAGGGCCGTGGTGGCGCGGTTGGTGACGGCGAGCGTGGTTTTGAGCGATTGCGGCGTGAGGTGGTAAGTGACCGTGGCGGAATAGAGAAAGGGGCCGATCTCGCCCTGCCGCAGGGTCAGTTCGGCATGGTCGGCGCGGGTGCTGACCGGGTCCCAGCGGCGTTGAAAGCCGTCGCCGTGGATCGGACAGGCCTCGCCCGGCAAGTTGGGCGGAACGGGGTGGAAGTGGCCGTCATAGGTGAAGCCGCCGTGGGAGATGCGATTGGAGAAGGGCACGAGCAAGTTACAGGCGAGGGTGAAGGGGTCGGCGTTGCCCGACCACGG
>JANXPK010000196.1 GCA_025357355.1 Rhodobacterales bacterium | reverse complement strand
GCCGAGGGACGCGGGGCGGCCCATAGCGGGACGGCGCATCACTGGTCGATGCAAGTGTCGGCGGTGGCGCTGGCGGTGATGGTGCCAACCTGGATATACGTCTTTGGTCACGCCATCGGTGGGTCGCGCGAGCAGGTGCTGGCGGCCTTTGCGCGACCATTCCCGGCGATCCTGACCGGGTTGGTGCTGGTCGTAGCGATGCGGCATTTTGCCAAGGGTGCCACGATGATGCTGGAGGATTATACCCACGGAAGCGCCCGCAAGATCTCTGTGATGTTCGTGACCTCGCTGGCCGGGGTGATCGCGGCGACCGGGCTTTATGCCCTGATCAAGATAGCCCTTTGAGGGGATGGAATGACGGCTTATCCGTATGAAGTGCATGACTATGACGTGGTTGTGGTGGGGGCCGGCGGCGCTGGTCTGCGCGCCACACTGGGCATGGCAGAGCAGGGATTGCGGACGGCCTGCGTGACCAAGGTCTTTCCGACGCGCAGCCACACGGTGGCGGCCCAGGGCGGGATTGCGGCCTCGCTTGGCAACATGGGGCCGGACAGCTGGCAGTGGCATATGTACGACACCGTCAAAGGCAGCGACTGGCTGGGCGACATGGATGCGATGGAGTATCTTGTCCGCGAGGCGCCCAAGGCGGTTTACGAACTGGAACACTATGGCGTGCCGTTCAGCCGGACCGAAGAGGGCAAGATCTATCAGCGGCCCTTCGGCGGCATGACCTCGGAATATGGCGAAGGCCCGCCGGTGGCGCGCACCTGCGCGGCGGCCGATCGCACCGGGCATGCCATTCTGCACACGCTGTATGGCCAGTGTCTGAAGAACAACGCCGAGTTCTTCGTCGAGTATTTCGCCATTGATCTGATCGTGACGGCGGGACGCTGCACGGGCGTGGTGGCGTGGAAGCTGGATGATGGCACGATCCACGTCTTCAACGCCAAGATGACGGTTCTGGCGACGGGCGGCTATGGACGGGCCTATTTCAGCGCGACCTCGGCCCATACCGTCACCGGCGATGGCGGCGGCATGGTGGCCCGCGCAGGTTTGCCACTGCAGGACATGGAGTTCGTGCAGTTCCATCCGACCGGCATCTATGGCGCCGGCTGCCTGATCACCGAAGGCGCGCGGGGCGAGGGTGGCTATCTGACCAACTCCAACGGCGAGCGGTTCATGGAGCGCTATGCACCGACCTACAAGGATCTGGCGTCGCGCGATGTGGTATCCCGCTGCATGACGCTGGAGATCCGGGAAGGCCGGGGCGTGGGGCCGCAGAAGGACCATATCCATCTGCACCTGAACCACCTGCCGCGCGAGACACTGGAGCTGCGGCTGCCGGGGATTTCTGAAAGCGCGCGGATCTTTGCGGGCGTGGACTTGCACAAAGAACCGATCCCGGTGCTGCCGACGGTGCATTACAACATGGGCGGCATTCCGACGAACTACTTTGGCGAGGTTTTGAACCCGACGCCGGACCATCCGGATGCGGTCTTTCCGGGGCTGATGGCGGTGGGCGAGGCGGGATGTGCCAGCGTTCACGGCGCGAACCGGCTGGGGTCGAACTCGTTGATCGATCTTGTTGTGTTCGGGCGCGCAGCGGCGATCCGGGCGGGAGAGATCGTCAATCCCAAAGAGCGCAGTGCCGAAGTGGACAAGGCCGAGATCGACAAGGCCCTGACGCGATTCGACGGCTTGCGCTTTGCCAAAGGGGCCGTGCCGACAGCGGAATTGCGGTTGGAAATGCAGCGGACCATGCAGGCCGATGCCGCCGTGTTTCGCACCGACAAGACCCTGGCCGAGGGTGTGGCCAAGATGACTGCGGTCGCAGGCAAGATGACGGATATTTCGGTCACCGACCGCAGTCTGGTGTGGAACAGCGACCTGATGGAGACGCTGGAGCTGACCAATCTGATGCCAAATGCGCTTGCGACCATCGTGGCGGCCGAGGCGCGCAAGGAAAGTCGCGGCGCCCATGCCCAGGAGGACTATCCGAACCGCGACGACGCGAACTGGCGCAAGCATTCGCTGGCCTGGGTCGACGGCGCCAAAGTCACGCTGAGCTACCGCCCGGTGCATCTGGACCCCTTGACCACCGAGGCCGAGGGCGGGATCAGCCTGAAGAAGATCGCGCCCAAGGCGCGGGTCTACTGATGGCCGAGGCGGGGTATTCGGGCACTCCGCTGGCACGCAAACTGGGGTTGAAGGCGGGCCAAGCGGTGGCCTTTGTCGGGGTGCCGGACAGTCTGGGCCATCTGAAGGATGTGGCGCTGTTCCGCCGGATTGAACTGGCCCCGGATTGGCGTGCCTTGCCAGAAGGCGCGCGCGATGTGATCCTTTGGTTCACCAAAGAGGCCGCCGAGGTGGTGGCGGCTTTGCCGGTGCTGCGCGACCTCATCGAAGCAGATGGCATGATCTGGGTATCGTGGCCGAAGAAGGCGTCGAAAGTGTCGACCGATGTC
>JANXPK010000158.1 GCA_025357355.1 Rhodobacterales bacterium | reverse complement strand
TTCTGGGATGAAATCAGGGCGTTGGCGGCGAAGGGCGTGACCGTGCTGGCATCGACGCATTACATGGACGAGGCGGTGCAATGCGACGCGCTGGCCTATATCGCCTATGGCAAGAAGCTGATTGCGGGACCGGCGCGAGACATTCCGGCGATGGTGGGACTGACGACCTGGGCGGTCGAGGGGCCGGAGATCGCCGCGCTGGAGGCCCGGCTGCGCGCCGATCCGGCGGTGGTGCAGGTGGCGCGGTTTGGTGCGGTGCTGCATGTGTCGGGCAAGGACGCGGCGGCGCTAGACGCGGTGGCACGGGCGCATTGGGACGGGGCGCATCGCTGGACCAAGTTGGACGGCGGGCTGGAGGAGGCGTTCATCTACCTGATGTCAGGGGCGCAGGATAACTTTGCGGAGGTGAAATGAACCTGTCATGGGGGCGGTTCCGCGCGGTGCTGGTCAAGGAATTCATCCAGATGCGGCGCGACCGGGTGACATTTGCGATGATGATCGGCGTGCCGCTGATGCAACTGCTGCTGTTCGGCTTTGCCATCAACTCTGACCCGCACCATCTGCCGACGCTGGTGGAGATGGCTGACAGTGGGCCGGTGTCACGCGCCATCGTCATGGAGATGCGGACATCGAGCTATTTCGACTTCAAGGGGCTGGTGACGGGGCCGCAGGCGGGCGACCGGGCGCTGCGCGATGGCACGGCGAATTTCGTGGTGGTGATCCCGGCGGGGTTTGAGCGTGACGTGGTGCGGGGGTTGGGTCCGCAGATATTGCTGAGTGCGGATGCGTCGGACCCTTCAGCCTCGGGCTCGGCCGCGGCGGCCTTGCAGGGCATCGTCAACGGCGCGGTGGCCGAGGTGCTGGTCGGGCCGCTACGGCCAGCGGCGGCGGGTCCGGCGCCGGTCGGGATTGCCATTCACCGGCAGTTCAACCCTGAAGGGCGGACGGCGACCAACATCGTGCCGGGGCTGTTGGCGATCATCATGTCGATGACCATGGTGATGATCACGGCGGTGGCCATCGTGCGCGAGACCGAACGCGGCACGATGGAGGCCTTGCTGGCAACGCCGGTCAGGCCGATCGAGGTGATGCTGGGCAAGATCACGCCCTATATTCTGGTGGGATATGTGCAGACGGGAGTATTTCTGCTGGCGGGCAAGTGGATTTTCGGGGTGCCGTTTCTGGGCGAGGGGCGGGCGTTCTTTATCGGATTCAACTTGTATATCGTGGCCAATCTGGCGCTGGGGTTCCTGATTTCGACGGTGGCGCGCAGCCAGATGCAGGCAATGCAGTTGAGCTTTTTCACCCTGCTTCCGTCGATCTTGCTGTCGGGATTCATGTTTCCGTTCGCCGGGATGCCGGGTTGGGCGCAGGCGATAGGCTCGGTCATTCCGGCCACGCATTTCCTGCGGCTGACGCGCAAGGTGATGCTGAAAGGTGCGACATTGCCGGATGTGTCGCAAGACATGGGGACCATCGTGGTGATCATGCTGGTGATCGTGACAGCGGCAATGCTGCGCTATCGGCGGACGCTGGACTAGGGGCCGGGCGTTTCGCAAGATTGTGACAGTGTGGCGCGGCCAATTGTAACAGGGTTGTTGACTCTGGTGCCCTGAAACGGAGTAAGGTTTGGTCATGACCTGCCGGGTCTGTCGCAGAACTGTCATGCGACGGCGGTAGATGGGTCTGCAAGAACGGGGCCGCATTGAAAAGCCCCGGACGATATCCGTGCGAACGGAGCAACAAAGGGAGACTATGACGTGACAAAGCACGACAAGACGATGAACCGCCGCCGGTTCCTCAAGACCTCGGCCGTGGGCATCGGTGCGCTGGCTGCACCGGCGCTGATTTCCTCCAAGGCGCTGGCCTCTTCGGGCGAGCTGAACTTCATGGGTTGGGCTGGTTACGACGCGTTCAAGGCCAAGGTGTTCCCGGCCTTTGAAAAGGCCACCGGCATCAAGGTGAACTTCAACGAGCAGCCCGATCAGGACACCGAATTCGCGCAAGCCAAAGTGGCGATCACCGCGGGCGGCATCGACATGGCCGAGCCGACGCTGGACCGCTGGGGTGGCTGGAATTCGAACGGGCTGCTGCAGGCCTGGGACCCGAAAAAGCTGGCGATGGGCAACTATCTGCCGGGTCTGGCCGATGGCAATGCCGCCAAGCGGTCGGCCGACGCCAAGGGTGCCCTGTTCTATGTGCCGTCGAACTGGGGCACCGAGGCGCTGGTGTTCAACAAGAAGGACGCCAAGCTGAGCAATCCGCCGTCACTGGGCGATCTGTTCAACGCCGCCAACAAGGTCGTTCTGCGCCCGCATTCGGCGCTGGCCGCGATGGGCCGCTGGTTGGATACCCAGCCGGGCAAGCTGCCCTTCCCGTGGATCGACGGCTATTCCGACATGGCCAAGATGGCCAAGAACTGGGATATCGCACTGGCCGAGGCCGTCAAGGCCAAGGGCAATGTGGTGCAATTCTGGTCGGGCGAGAACGAGGCCCATGCGGGCTTTGTCGCCAACGGCGCGACACTGGGTCATTGCTGGGATTCGACCGGTTACAACCTGCGCAATGACGGTTACGGCTATGTGCCCGAGGCCGAAGGCGCCTTTGCCTGGCATCAGGGTTTTGTCTGCATGAAGAATGCGGTCAACGTTGATCAGGCGCACGAGCTGGCCAAGTGGGTTTCCGGACCCGAAGGCTCGGCAGCCTGGGCGTCGGCCTTCTCGGCCAACCCGGTCGGCAAGGGGGGCATCGAGCTGATGGACCCCGATGTCGCCAAGTTTTACAACGCCGCGTTCAACGATGCAGCGCTGTCCAAGCTGTGGTGGTGGCCGGACCAGACCGCGGAATTCGTCGCCAAGCGCGGTGAATATGCCGACAAGTACAAGGCGTCCTGATCGGACGACCGACCAAGGCTCGCCGGGTTCCAAGGGACCCGGCGAGTTTCTTTTGAGCAGGTCACAGATTCTGAAGCGTTGCGGCGTGTTGCTGGCTGCCAGACGTTGCAGCCTTGGGACGGCCTGATAGTCTGG
>JANXPK010000363.1 GCA_025357355.1 Rhodobacterales bacterium | reverse complement strand
CGTTCATGTCAGGCCTTTTTCAGGTTCTTGGCCGAATCCTTGATGGCCGCATATTGCCCCGCAGGCCGGTAGCGCCACAGATATTCGGGCACGACGGCCTCGAATGCGGTTGGGGTGATGCCCAGGTCAGCCAGGGACTTGGCGCCGGGTGCAACCACGTTGTCCACCCGCAGCGCGTTGACCTGATCTCGCGTCAGAATGCTGTTGCGGATCAACCCGCTGGTCAGCGCCGAGCCAAAGCTGAGAAGGCCGCCGATCACCGAGCCTATCCAGAACGGCAGGTTGACGACCAGACGGCGCCTTTGGATCACGCCCAGCATCTGCCCAATCAGCCCGCGCAAGGTGGCCACTTCGGGGCCGCCCAACTCATAGATGCCGCTGGTTCCGGCCGCAACTCCCTTGACCGCCGCCTGCGCCACATCCTCGACGTAGACCGGTTGAAAGCGGGTGTTGCCGCCAACCAGTGGCAAGATCGGCCCCATCCGCGTCATGGCCGCAAAGCGGTTGAAAAAGCCGTCCTCGTTGCCGAAAATCACCGAAGGCCGCAGGATCATGGCCGTCGGGAAAGCGGCCAGCACTGCCGCCTCGCCCTCGCCTTTGCTGCGGGAATAGTCGCTGAGGGCCGCAGGATTGGCGCTGAGGGCCGAGATATGGACCAGCGCGCCAAGCCCAGCCTCACTTGCCAGCCGCGCAATCCGCCCGGCACCGTCCACCTGCACCGCGTCAAAGCTGTTGGCCCCGCCACGGTCGAAGGTGCCCACGCAGTTGACGGCGGCATCGGCGCCTGCCAGCGCCGCCCGCACCGATCCGTCATCGCGGATGTTGCAGAACACCGGGTCCACTTGACCCACCGCCCCGTAGGACCGCACGAACAGCGCCTCATTCGGACGACGGCAGGCAACCCGGACGCGCCAACCGGCCTTGGCCAGGCGCCGCGCTATGTAGCGCCCGACAAACCCCGAACCGCCAAAGATCGTGACAAGCTTGCTCATGAGAACCCCGCTGTGGCGCGCAAAACTGCTGCCTGAATAACTTCGCCCGGCGCCCCAAGCAAGACCAATTGCCGCGCCGATTTTCAGGATGCGGCGACGCAACCCCGTTGACACCCTTGACGGCCTTGGCTACATCGCCATCCACGCCCGGATGGCGGAATTGGTAGACGCGCTGGTTTCAGGTACCAGTGTTGCAAGACGTGGAGGTTCGAGTCCTCTTCCGGGCACCAGATTCAGAAGGATGGCCGCGCAATCTCAACAGGTTGCGCGGCTTTTCCTTTTCGTCTCCCACCAAAGTGTTCTTGTGCCCGCATCCGGGGTGCGAGGCCAATGCCTAGGCCGCGTTGAAGACTGCGTGATGCACCGTGGCGGCGTTCCCGATGAACGCCAAGATGTCGCAGAGCGCCGTTTGTCATAGTCTTCACCGGCGCATCGTGCGCAACTTGGTGCGAGAAGAAGCCTTCGCGTTGAAATTGAAGTGAAAAAAAACCGATCCTGCATCTGGGTCTGCAAAAGACCGGTTCGACCGCGATTCAGGAAACTCTCTTTTACAATCCCAGCCCACTTGCGCTGGCAAATTACAGCTATGCCAACATCAACTGGCCGGGTGGCGAACGCAATTCCAACCATTCCTTCCCGCTGCTCGTCGGTTTTTCCGCCGGCTGGCAAAGGAACGAAGAGATCGCCCGGCGTGGCTGGGCGCCGGATGGCCTGAAACAGCACTTCCGGGCTGAGGTTCCGCGGGCGCTCTACACCGACCGCAATCTGATCCTGTCGGGCGAGGATATCACCGACATTCCCGAGGACGGTTTGCGCGCGCTTACTGCCCTTGCTGCCGAAAAGGGCTTTGCCGTTTATCCGGCGTTGTTGGTCCGCCCGCCGCTGGAATTCGTCACCGGCATGTCGCAAACCCGGATCAGGCATGGTCTGGGCTTTCACGTTTTCGCGGACGGCAAAAGCGACAAGATCATGACCGGCCTGAAGGTTTGGCCCGGTCTTCAGACCTTTGCCTTCAGGGACGCCGTCAAACATCCTTTCGGCCCCTTTGGTGTCCTGACGGAGGCGTTCGGTCTACCTTCGCCAAAGCAGTTCAATCTCATCGCGTCCAATGCAGTCATATCGGATTACGCCACGCGGATCATCGGTCAGGTGAACACAAGAATTCCGCTCTATGTGAATGATGGTATCAATCCGCTGCGGACCTATCTTGATACCGAGCCGTTGGACGCGATCCGGGGGCCGAAATTCTCCCTGACCCGGGGTGAATTCGTCGGCATCCGCGATTTCATCCAGCGCGAGAATGCGACGATGAAGACGCTGCTCGGGGCCAATTATTGCGACGCAACCCTTGCGTTTCGGGCCACCCCCCAGCCTTGGACAACCGAGGCGCTGGATGAGCTTGCCGAGGCGATGACGCCCCTGTCAACGACATTGCAGGACTGCATCCGGGACTTTTTCCACCGCTCGCCCCAGATTAGCGCCGCGGAAAGGGCTGCCGCGCTGAACGTCCTTGGCCGGTCCAATGCAAGAAATCGTCAAAGCCGACCAAAGATCGACCAGCCATAGATCGTCATCGGCACGGGTGCGCCACCGGTCGAAAATGTCAGTCTTATCCGGTTGATACCGCGACCGGCACTGGCTTGCAGAATCGAGGCGCGGTCAAGGCGAACGTGCTTGAACGTGGCAAAGTCGCTGAATGGCGCGGTGCCGACATCGACAGGTTCCGAATAGCCGTCGCCTTCGACGATGAACTGCAGAAAGCCGCGGATCGGTTGGTCGAACGACAGTTTGACCACCCATTCCAGCCAAACGTACTCCGTCGCATTCCCGGCCGACATCAGAAGTTCATAGGTGAACCAGGATTGCGTTGCCGAGGTCTGCGGCACCAATCGCACGCCAAAGGCGGGCTCGGGTCCAGTCCGATGCAGATCCGAAAGTTCGAACGACGTAATTTCGACGGTGGTCTTTTCATCCGGCGAGCCGAATTGCAGAAAGGGCGGAACAGGCTCATAGCCGTGGGCCAGGACCGCCCCGTCCAGACCTTTGGCGCGAAATGCGGCGTAGCCTTGCGGGGTTATGTCGACGACACCGTCTTCATCATAGCTGACAGGGCTGAGGATCGTATGGTTTGGCGCGGTTCGCACCAGCCGTTCAAGCTCGTCCAGTCGGCCGCGCAGTTCGGTAATCAGATCCAGAAATCCCGCACGTTCCCGCATGTTCTTGGTCTCACTTCTCAATCAGTTGGCGAACGTCGGTCAGCCGTTTTTCGATCCGTTCGGCCCGACCTTGTTCATATTTCCACGCTTTCACAATCCTTGCATGACCGGCCTGCGCGGCAGATCTGGCTTTGACCGCAGCCACGGTGACCGCAAACATCGGGTCCAGGGTGTCGGCCATCCGGCGCATTTCGTTCTGAACTTCGCCATAGTCCTGACGATTCAGATACTCTGCGGTATACCACTGAACGTCTTCAACCCGACGCGCTTCCAGATTTTGACAATTGGCGCTTTGCCCGGCCCCGCGCTGCTGGGATTTTGCGGTTGCATAGCTGAACTCGACATCCTTCAACTTGGCAAGCAACCGCCCGAAATCGCCGCCCTTCAGCACCGAACGTGGTCGACGACAGTAGAAGTACAGGCAATCCTTGACGGCGGAATAGCGGCGACATTCCGGAAACAGCAGGGCGTTGCGCAACATATCCTCGCAGATCGTCAGGCCGACATCGATGTCGGTGTGACCGGGCGTGCGAAGCCAAAGGTCGCGCGCGTAAATCTTGTTTCATGTTGCGCATGGAATTGTTGAAGAATGCCCGCGCGGCCTCGGCTCCGTCCACCGGGCCATCCCGAGCAATCTCGTTGAACCGAACCGGCCTGCCGCCTTCGTGCAGTTCGACCGCCGCACATTCCACGATCTCGGCACCTGTGGTGATGGCTTCGGCAAACAGGATCGCGGCAAAGTTCGGATCGACATAGTCGTCACTGTCGACATGGGCCAGATACAGGCCCCGCGCGGCGGCAGCGGCCGTGGTGCGGGCCTGATAGAGCCCGCGGTTCATCGGGTGTTCCAAAACCCGGAACCGGGCGTCGTCGCCGACGGTATCGGTGACGATCTTCTGCACATCGCCGGGGGAGGCGTCATCGACGATGATGCATTCAAACTCTGTCAGGGTTTGCAGCTGGATGCTTCTGAGACAGCGGCCAAGTACCTCTTCCGTACCGAAAACCGGCACCAGAAAGCTGATCTTTGGAACCAGGGTCGGATCGTCGTGCCGCGCCACACTTTGCCAGTACGCCTTCCAGGTGGTGTCGGACTTGGCCAGGGCGCGCGGCAGTTTGGCCTTCTTGCAGCTGATCCGGCCATGCTCGGCCACTTCGGCGAAAAGATCACGCCAAACTGCCGTCACCTTGGAAATTGCGAAGACCTCCGTCACCAGTTCCCGTGACGCCGCCCCCATCGCCTGCAGCCGCCGTTCGTTGCCCATCAGACCCGCAACCGCGTCGGCGAAAGCCTCGGTATCGCCGAAGGGCACCAGAAGCCCGGTCTCGCCGTCAATCAGCTGGTCCTTCAGGCCCGGCAGGTTAAACGCGACCTGCGGCATTCCATGCAAGGCAGCCTCCAGCAGCATCATCGGCTGACCCTCGATTTCGGAGGTCAGGGCAAATACGGCGGAACGGTCGTAGTATTGATCGACAAGATGGGTCCGGCCCGGCGTTTCGATGACGGTGTCGCCCAAGCCCGCAGCTTGCCTGCAATACTGGTCCTGAACCCAATCATAGTCGCCCAGCACGGTCATGCTGGCATCGGCGACCTTGGTCCTAAGCTTGGCAAAGGTCCGATACATCAGGTCCAGCCGTTTGGCCTTCTTGCGGAAGTGCGACACCGTCAACACCCGCCGCGACGCCGGGTCTGACCGACGCGACGTTGGCACCCGCAGCGGATTTTGCACCTTTCGCACGTTGTCCAGACGCCGCGAAAAGAACTGGAAAGCCTCGTCGTTCAATACGGCCACGGCGGCAAACTTGGCGTAGATCGCAAGGCGTTCTTCGAACCAGTTCTCGTAGCCGGGCTTGGCATCCCGCGCCCATTGGAACAGCGGGTAGTGATAGGCGTTATGTTCGGTCAGAATCACCTTCAGCCCGGCTTGCGCAAGTTCTGACATGGTGCGGACATGGGCCTGATCCCAGTGAAAATGATCCAAGAGCACGTCCAGCTTGTGGCGCGCCGCCGCGCCTAGAAACCCGTCGCGGGTAAAGTCGATCTCGTGAACCTGGAAACCTTTGACCGGATAGTGCTGTGCAGCGCCTTTTTGAACCAGCACGTGCACGGCGAAATCGGCGGACAGCGCCCCAGCCAGCAACGCCACGACCCGTTCAGCACCGCCCGATCCGAGACTTGGGATAATGAACCCAATTGTCGAGACTTCGGCCAATGGAGCCTCATGTTGATTCTGCCTGCCTGACTGCGCATAGCCTTGGGCGGCTGAGAGAGCAACGAAAACCCGAGGCCGGGCGATCAGCCAAGGGCCGGTCGGCTGGCCGTCCTGCGGTGGCAATACCTTTGCGCCAATGGTACAGCTGTGCGCCAATTGGAATGAGCCAGACTTGCAAACCGACCTTGATCTGATGTTCGAAGCTTTGAGTTCCGGCGATCCGGGGCCGGTTGCGTCGGCATTTTCGTCGGAAATACCCGAATGCGAGGACATTTTGCGCCGGATGCTGCGTTGCGATCTGGACGAACCGGTTGCCGCAGCTTTCGCCCTGATCTGGGCGGAGTTCGGGCCGGAAATGACCGACCGGCGGATGAACCTCTTGCGCTGGTATCTGACATCCGAGGCCGAAACCCGCCACCTTTTGGACAAACTCGCATTGATCTGGATTGCTCCGGCCGACCAACCCGTTAGGGCGCCGATGCTCTATGCGGCCATTCAGACCATGAATCTGACCGTGCTCGGAATGCTCATGAACCGTTTGGCAGACCAGCCAGTTCCGCCCGATTTGCAGCACGGTGTGGACTGGGCGCTGGGCATTCTGATCGAGATCGCCGGGATCGACCCGTGGCTGTCCGGCGTCATCCGCAGCACCTTTGAACAAGACCCGCAGAACCCTGCCGCAGCCCGGCGCCAAGCGCAGCTTGGCCTGCACGAAGGGCAGTCTTTCGCCAGCCTGGGCCTTGCCCGATGCGCTGGCCACCGCCGAACGTCTGATCCAGATCGACCGGCGAGAATTCTCCTGGATCGTCCATTTTGTCGACGCGCCCCATGCGCAAGGTTTGCGGCAGTATGGCAGCGTCGATCTGCAAAGGTTCCCAGCCATCCATGCGGGACTGACGGCTTGCGCCGCCGCGCAGTGCCGCTGCTGGCCTGCAAGGACTGACCGCAGGCAAGGCCGGTGTCGGCAACGGTCCGCTCGCCCGTCCGGTGCAGCTTCACACCCGGGCCTGCCTTGAACTTGATCAGGTTGATGCCGCCGTGGCAGTGCTGGACCAGATCGACAGCATTGGCATCCTCGGCGATATCGTGGCGATTGCCCGCGACGATTGCCTGCTACGACGCGGCGATATTGCCGCCGCCAGCCGCAACCCGCCGCTGTCGCGCAGCGATAGCACTTTCCACCCGTTTCTGGATCAGCGCGCCTGGGCTGTGTTAGAGGATGCGCGCTGGCAGATTCTTGCCGACGATCCAGCGATGGCCGGTCAATTCGAAATCGTCTGGCCGGACGGGACGCTCGAGAATTTCGCCCATGAAACACCGGAAAGCCAACTGGCCACCGCCGATTTCAGCGGCCTGAACCTGATTGTCGCGGACCTCATCATCGGTCCGGCCGGGCACGTCCTGCGGCCGCATACCTATCACACCAGCGCCGAATACCCGTGGGCAAGCGATGTTGTGGTGGCGGCGCAGAAACGTGCCTTGCGCCTGCGACCTCGTTCAACCGCGCGGTCCGCGCTGCCCGTCCTGGTGTTGGAGGGGTTCGAGGACCTGCGCTGGCGAAACTATTACCACTGGATGATCCCGATCCTGTCGCGCGTCGCCTTGGCGCAGGAGCGCGGCGTGCTGAAGGACCGCTATCTGGTCGTGCCGGATGGGTTGAGTGGCTGGATAAAGAAAACGCTCTCCCTGATCGGGCTGCCGCCGGACCGGCAAATCGTCGTGCCCTTGGCCAGAAGCTGCACTTTGACGATGCAGTGCTGATTTCATCCATCGAATATGCCTCGGCGGCTGCAATTCAGGCTCTGCGCCGCAGACTTCTCGACGCGGCGGGTGAACCGCCACACGGCCCGCCCTTGTTCCTGTCCCGCAGTGCGCAGAAGCTGCGCAAACTGCACAACGAAAATGAAATCGAGGCTATGGCTCAGGAAATGGGATTTCAGGTCATCTCGCCCCAGGATGTCAGCGTCGCCGAACAGGTTCGCCTGTTCAGCCAGTCGCACGGCATTGCCGCTGTCGAAGGGGCGGCACTGACCAACACCATGTTTTGCCCGGCGGGGACACGCGTGCTTGCCATTCTTTGTATCAATGACATGATGCCGGTCTTCAATGATCTTTCCATTGTAATGGGCCGTCATCACCGCAAATTGGTGGGGCATGGCGTGACCGGTGCGGCCACCGCCAATCGCTTTCAGCCGACGTTTACAGTTGATCTTGATCTGGTCCGCCAATCCCTGACCTGGGTGCTGGAAGGCACAAAATGACCACGCGCAAGGAACCGCAATTGTCCGCAACCCCGCATGGCAAGCTGGTCACACCCGCGCAATACCGGGCGCATTAAGATCCGCCCACCGGGTTCGAACGGATCTGCTCGCTGGCCCGTCAGCGGCGCAACCTCGAATTTCTGGCCGCACCCCGGCCACGCCGGATCCTCGAGGTCGGCTGCGGGTCGATGATCCTCGCAGACATGGCCGCACCTTTGGCGCTGGACTTCGACCTGTGGACCATCGTCGAGCCAGAGCCTGATTTCTTGGCAGCCGCTCGGGCGTCGAGCGCGCCAGTGGAAGTGGTCGAGGGTTACCTTGAAGCCTGCATCGGCACCCTGCAAGCCACGGCGCCGATGGGCTATGATGCGGTGCTGATCGCCGGGCTCTTGCATGAGACGGCCTCACCATCGGCGCTGCTGGCAGCAGCCCTCACGCTCACCGCACCGGGCGGGCTTTTACTGGCCTCCGTGCCCAATGCGCAGTCCTTTCATCGCCTGCTGGCGGTCGAAGCCGGAATGATCGCGGCACCGCATACGCTCAGCCCGCGTGATCTGGCTTTGGGTCATGCCGTGGTGTTCGATGCGGCAGGCCTGCTGGCGCTGCTGACAGCTTCGGGTTTGGGCGAGCTGACCTTGGACGGCTATCTCTTCAAACCGTTCACCAATACCCAGATGGAACTGATCCTGACCGGCACCGATCCCGGCCTGATTGACGGCCTGATCAGCCTTGGCCGCCGTTTTCCCGACCAAGCCGCAGAAATCTGTGCCATCGGGCGCAAGCCGCGTTGAACTTGCGTGGTTCCCGGCGCAATGCCAGAAATGCCTTCTGGCAAGACCGTCTGGAAAGTTGGACCAGATGAACGCGCACGCCCCGGTCGCCACCGATCTCGACATCGCCTATCGGCAACACCTTGATGCGGTGCGCGCCGACAGTCTTTCGGGCCGCCGCCTTCTTGCCCCTGACGGCCTGTGGCTGGCGATCACCAAGAACTGCAATTTCAAATGCATCGGTTGCTACCGCGAGGGCATGTTCAGGAAGACCTATGTCTCGGTGCCCGACGTCTGCAAGATGCTGGCCGAAAGTTCAGGTCACGCCTACGACTATATCTCGCTGACCACCGGCGAGGCGTTTTTACACCCGGAATTCTGCGACATCATCGAAGCGTGCCGCGCAGCACATCCCGGGGCGGTGATCGACGTCATCTCGAACGGCTCGATCCCGCCCAAAGGCCGCTTCCGCAAGGCGGTGTCGATGATCGACAAGCTGGGCCTCTCCATCGACGGCGCCGTTGCGGAAACCTTTGAAAGCATCCGGCGCGGCGGCAGTTTTGTGCGGTTCTTTGAGAACGCCCGCGAGATCTGTGCAATCCGCGCTGAAACCGGCTTTCCCAAGGATCTTGGCTTTTCCTTCACCGCCATCACCCGGAATATCGCCGAATTGCCCGATGTCGTGCGCATTGCCGCCGATCTGGGCGTGCCGATGATATATGCCCAGCCAATGGAAATGAACCATCCCGAAATCATCGCGGCACCGGCGAATTTCACCTCTCACACATGCCCATCGAAGAGGTGTATCGCATCACGGACGAGGCCCGCGCCGTTGGCCAGGCGCTGGGCGTGCGCGTCGATCTGGCAGGCTATCTGATCCGCCCGCCCGCAAACGCCGCCGCCCCGGCGGAGCCCGCCGAACCCACCCCCGACGAAATCGCGCAGGATGTGCGGTTGCGCCAGTATCCCTACCGCAAGCCCTTCCAATACATCCGCGCCGGGCGGCGGTTCCGGGTTCTGCCGTGTTGCTACATGGTGGAAACCACGGACACCCAGATGGCCGAGCGTTATGGCATGGACTATGAGGTTCCGCCGTCGGTCATCGACCTCTACAACGCGCCCGAATTCTGGCGCTTTCGCACCGATCTGGCCGAAGGCCGCGCTGCTGACCTGTGCGGCGCGTGCATGCAGGCCGGCACCTATCCCTGGCAGCCGAAATGACCAAATCCGTGCAGGGATTGCGGCGGCTTTCCGAGATCGTGGCGCCTGACCCGACTGTCCCGGGCCGGATTGTCGTTCTGGATTGCGCGGCACTGCTGCCATTCGAGGTCAGGCGCGTCTACTGGATCCATGGCATGCACCGGGGCGAACAGCGCGGCGGCCACGCCCATCGCAGCCTCACCCAGGCGGTTGTCGCCATGGCGGGCCGCGTCAGCTTCGAGATGGATGACAGCTTCAGCCGCACCACCCATCTTTTGGAACGGCCAAACCAATATCTGATCGTCCCGCCCGACCATTGGCGCGATTTCACGGCACTGGAGCCCAATTCGACCCAGCTGGTTCTGGCGTCCGCCCCCTATGAAGAGGCCGACTACATCCGCGACTACGACGACTTCCTGAAGTATCGCGGCCGGGGCTAGACGCGGATCATGCCGTCGGTCGCATTTCAAGCGTCGCCCTATCGCCCCGAGATGGCGCAGGAATGGGATGCGGTGGTCGATACCGCGCCGGGCGGCACCGTTCTGCACAGCCGCCGGTTTCTGGACTACCACGGCACCCGGTTCCGCGATCTGAGCCTGATGGGAACACGGCCTGACGAGACGGCGATTTCCATGGTCTTTCCACTGGCCGCCGACCTGAAAGACCCCGAACTGGCCGTATCGCATCCCGGCAGCAGCTTTGGCGGGGTCATTGGCCCGGCGCGCGACCCGTTCCACCATCGCAGCTTTGTGTGCGCAGCGGCGGCCGTTCTACACGAAAAGGGGTTTCGCAGGCTCTTGTATCGCACCACCCCTGCGCCTTTGCTGTGCCAACCCGATGACGGGATCTTGCCGGATCTGATCCAACTTGGCCGGGTGGTGCAACTTGACCTGTGGTCGATGCTGCGCCTTGATAGCCCGCTGCCGGAACGCGGATACTGGCAATCGGAGCTTCGCCGCGCCGAACGCAAAGGTCTGCGGGCGGAACCCGTGGCTTCACCGGCAGACTGGGCCTTGCTGCACCGGACGATCGCGCAGCGGCTGGAAAGCAAATTCCATCGCCAACCCGTGCATTCGCTGGAGGAACTGATCGACCTTGACCGCCGACTTGGCCCACAAAGCCGCGGCTTGCTGAATCGCTCTGGAACCGGCGAGGTTTTGGCCGCTCTCTGGTGCATCGACTTTGGCACAGGCACCTTGCACAACCAGTACAATTTCACCACCGATGAGGGCCTGCGGTTGCGGGCCGCCAGTTATGGCATTGCTGTGGCGCTTGAATCCGCCGTGGCAGAAGGGTTTCGCCAGTTCTATCTCGGCCGCAACACGCTCGAAGACGGCTGGTCAGTCAGCCGTGACCTGTTGCCCTTCAAGGCGCGGTTTGGCGCCGGACTCGCCAGTCAGTTTCACATCGAATTGCCGCTTGACCGGCTGATCGAAAGCGGGCTGTAAGGGCGCAATCGGTCGCGATGCAACGAACGGACCTCCAAGGCCGCAAGACACCATCCCATTCCCCGACCTGGCAGCCGAGCACGCCGTTCTGCGGACCGGCCTTGATGCCGCTTACGCGCGGGTCATGCAGGCGGGCCAATGGATCCTTGGCCCGGAATTGCGGGCGTTCGAGACTGAATTCGCTGCACTTTGCCAGACCCGTCGTGCGCTGGGTGTCGGCAACGGCCTTGACGCGCTCACGCTGGCCCTGCGCGCGCTGGATATCGGTCCGGGGGACGAGGTCGTGGTCCCCGCCCACACCTTTGTCGCCACTTGGTTGCCATCCTGTCGGTCGGCGCCACCCCTGTCGCCTGCGAACCGGCGCCGGGCAGCTACAACATCACCGCCGCCATGGCCGCGCCGCTGATCACCCCGCGCACCCGTGCCGTTATCGCTGTTCACCTTTATGGCCACCCCGCCGACCCGACGGGGCTTGCCGCCCTGTGCGCAGCGCACGCCGTGCCTTTGATCGAAGATGCAGCCCAGGCGCACGGCGCCACCAGTCAGGGCCATGTCTTGGGCAGCTTCGGGCGGATCGGCTGTTTCAGCTTTTATCCCACCAAGAATCTTGAGGCCCTCCGCGACGGCGGGGCGGTGGTCACCTCGGATGACGCCTTGGCCGAACGCTTGGCGCTCTTGCGCAACTACGGTGCGCGCGACAAATATTTCACCGACCTGGCCGGCACCAACAGTCGGCTGGACGAATTGCAGGCCGCTTTCCTTCGCGCCAAACTGGGCAGTTTTGCCACCATGTGCGCACAACGTCGGGCCATCGCTGCTCGCTATCTGCAGGAGCTGGCAGGCCTGCCAAGCCTGATGTTGCCCGGAACGCCTGACGGGGACGCGCCGGTCTGGCACTTGTTTGTCGTTCGAAATTCACGACGCGATGCCCTGCGTGCGTATCTGGCTGATCTAGGCATCGCGACCGCCGTGCACTATCCCGTGCCGATCCACCGCAACACCCCTTTTGCCGCCTATGCCCCCACCTTTGAGACCGAAAGCGACCGCATTTCACGCGAGGTCATAAGCCTGCCCTTTTGGCCGACCCTGTCGGACGACCGTATCGACCGCATCTGCGCCGCTATCCGGCATTCTTGTCTGACGTGAATTGACGCGGTGGTTGTCCCCGACACTGTCAGCGCGGACCTCTTGATGGCGATGGACCCGAGCCTGACCATGCACTAACAATCGAACCGGGCCGCGAGGGAGCCCCGCGGCGAATTTGACGATGCGGTGCCAATGCAGATCGAGAATGAGGGTTTAGATGGGTCCATCTTGTATTGGAGCAACATTTCACCGTTACCCAAGCGACCCAGTCCATCCGGCTTCAGCTCCGGTTGAGGCCGATCCGGCCCCAGGTCGCGGAATTCGTTCATGACCCCTGCCAGTGACGTCTTCCTCTCGATCGTGGTCCCAACCTACAAGCGCCCCAAGCGGCTTGGCCCGCTTCTTGCCGCGTTGGATCAGCAAGTTGCAGTCAGCCCGAACGCCTGCGAGGTGATCGTGATCGACAATTGCCCGGACGCCTCGGCACAGCAAACCGTCTTGAACGCCCCCGGCCGCCCGCGATATTTTCATGAACCGAACCCCGGCGTCGCCCGCGCGCGCAATCGTGGTGTGGCAAAGGCACAAGGCCGCTTCGTCGTGTTCATTGACGACGACCAGATGCCAGATGTGGGTTGGTTATCAGCCTTCTCGCAGGCCGCGCTGGAGGGTCGAACGGCGGTCTTCGGCCC
>JANXPK010000127.1 GCA_025357355.1 Rhodobacterales bacterium | reverse complement strand
CATTTTACGGGCTTTTCGACCCCGAGCTTTCGTTAACTGTAAGTCTGCGAATCAGAGGCAGGGGTTGACAAGGGCCGTCTAGGTTGGGCGACTGTCGGCCTAGCCGCCGGATCTTGACCTGACCAAAGCAATTTGCCCCGGGCTGGCGGCCGTTCAGGAGAATGTCATGCGCGAACGGATTTCGTTGGACGGGGAATGGCGGTTTCGGCACGAGGGCGACCAAGTGGATCGCAAGGCCCAGGTGCCGCTACCGTGGCAGGCGCAATTCGCCGATCTGCGCCAGTCTTCGGGGCGGGCAGTCTATCGGCGGACGTTCAAACGGCCCAAGGGCGAAGCGGTGCTGCGGTTTGGCGCGGTGTCCTATCTGGCAGAGGTGCTGGTCAACGGGGTTGCGGTTGGACGGAACGAGGGCGGCTATCTGCCGTTTGACTGTGTGCTGCCACGGGTCATTTTGAAGGCCACCAACGAGCTGGAGGTGCGCTGCCTGTTGCCTGACGGAGCGCCCAACGACGCCGGGATTGCCTTTGCCGAGATTCCGCACGGCAAACAAAGCTGGTACGGGCCGATTGGCGGCATCTGGCAGAGCGTGACGTTGGAGACGCGCGACCCGGTGCATCTGAGCCAGTGCAAGATCGTGGCCGACGTCGAGGGGCGGGTCCTGGTGACGTTGTCCCTGCCCGAGGCGGCGCAGGGGGCAGAGGCGCGGCTGGTGATCACCGGTCCGACCGGCGAAGTGGAGGCGGTCGTTGCCGTCACCGGCCCGACGATCGAAGTCACGCTGAAGGTGGCGAACCCGGCCCTGTGGTCGCCCGACAGCCCGAACCTGTATCAGCTGGAGGTCACGCTGACCAAAGGTGCGGTGCTGGACCAGACCACGCACAGCTTTGGCTTTCGCAGCTTTGTGGCGCGGGGCGGGCAGTTGTTCCTGAACGGCGCGCCCTATTACATGCGGGCGGCGCTGGACCAGGATTATTACCCCGAAGGCATCTGCACGCCGCCCTCGGTCGAGTTTCTGGAGGACCAGCTACGCCGCGCCAAGGAGTTGGGCCTGAACATGCTGCGCTGTCACATCAAGGTGCCGGACCCGCGTTACTATGAGGTGGCGGACCGGTTGGGAATGTTGATCTGGACCGAGATCCCGAATGTCGGCGTGTTGACCGACGCCTCTGCCGCGCGGATGAAGGCGACGATGGAGGGAATTTTGGCGCGGGATGGCAACCATCCGTGCATCGTGATCTTGACCCTGATCAACGAGGATTGGGGGACGCGGCTGTGCGACGACCCGGCGCATCGGCAGTGGCTGATGGGGATGTACGACTGGCTGAAGGCTTTGGACCCGACGCGGTTGGTGTGCGAAAACTCGCCCTGTCAGGGCAATTTCCATGTGAAGGGCGATTTCGACGATTTCCACTATTATCGCTCCGTCCCGGAACGGCGCGAGGAGTGGGATGCGCTGACGCGGGAGTTTGCGGAAGGTGCCGCGTGGACGTGGTCGCCGTTTGGCGACGGCGTGCGGCGTGGGGATGAGCCGAAGATCGTGTCGGAATTCGGCGTTTGGGGGCTGCCACAGCCGGAAGAGGTGAAGTTGGGTGGGGCGGAGCCGTGGTGGATGGAGACCGGGCAGTTGTGGGGCGACGGGGCGGCCTATCCGCACGGGGTTGAGGGGCGGTTTGCCAGTCTGGGGCTGGGCCGGGTGTTTGGGACGGTCGAGGGTTTTGTGACGGCGGCGCAGTGGTATCAGTTCGGCGCGTTGAAATACGAGATCGAAGCGATGCGGAGTTGGCCGCAGATTCAAGGCTATGTCATCACCGAGCTTACCGATGTTCATTGGGAGTCCAACGGGCTTTTGGATATGAACCGCAACAAACGGGCGTTCCATGACCGTTTTGCCGAGGCGAATGCCGATGTGGTGATCGTGCCGCGGGTGGGGCGGTATTCGGGAGTTGCAGGGCAGAAGTTCGGTTTTGAGGTGGCGATTGCGACGGGTGGCATGGCCTTGCCGGTGTCGGTGCTGCGCTGGACCGCAGAGGGGGCACAGGGCAAGATTGCGCTGAAGCAGGCGGCGGCGTTGACGGTGGTCGAGGCCGGGCGGGTGGCGTTCACGCTGCCCGAGGCGGTGCAGAGCCGGATGGTGACGGTGGTGCTGGAACTGGTGGTGGGTGGCACGGTGGTGCAGCGCAATCAGGTCGATGTGGCGGTTTATGCGGCCCGGTCGGTGGAAGGATTGCCGAAAGTGGCGGCGGCGGACAAGGCGTTGGCGCGGCGGGCCAAGGGGTTGGGCTACCGCGTGGTGGCGGCCGGCAAAGCGGATGTGGTCTTGACCCATGCGCTTGACGAGGGCGACATTCGCTGGATGCAAGGCGGCGCGCGGTATGTGGTTCTGGCGGATGGCTCGGCGAAAACCAAGGGAAATCTGCGGGTTGAGGCGCGAGGGCGTGAGCAGCCTTTCATTGCGGTGGTCGATGACAAGCCCGGCGTTCCGGTGGGGCCGCTGTTCCCGCTGCC
>JANXPK010000119.1 GCA_025357355.1 Rhodobacterales bacterium | reverse complement strand
GCCGAAATACCCGACCGACACCGACAGACCATCCTCCAGCGTCAGGTCGCGGTAAGTGCGGCCATAAAGGTCCTGCAAGCCCGGATGCGCCATCGCGACGTGATAGCCCTCGTTGTCCACATCGCGGACCGATTTCCAGTTGACCGGCAGGTCGGTACTCCAATCGGGCATTGCCACCGGCAAGACCTCACGCAGACGATAGGCCGCAAAATCGGCGTCAAACGGCGCCAGCATTTCGGTGACAGCGGGCTGCGGGCCGGGGTGAAAGCGCAGAAAGACAAAGCCGTGGAAAATCTCGATCTCCACCGGCTTCAGCCCGAATTGCGCCCGGTCCATCACTCCGAAACTCGACGGCACCGCCGCCCCGCGCAAAGAGCCGTCAAGGTTATAGACCCAGCCGTGGAACGGGCAGACCATGGCATTGCGGCAATGACCCTGCACCCCGTCCACCACCCGCGTCCCACGATGGCGGCACAGGTTGTGAAACGCCCGTACCACCCCGTCCGCCCCGCGCATCACCACCGCCCGCTCGCCCAGCATGTCGAACGCCAGCCAGTCGCCCGGCGCCGGGATGTTGCTGACATGGCCTGCGACCTGCCAATGCGTCAGGAACAACTGCTGCCGTTCCAGCGCGAACATCGCCTCGGAGTGATAGGTCCAGGCCGGCAGGCCCTTGCGGTCCCAGCTATTGGGCACCGGTACGGTTCTATAGGCAAGCTCGGTCATGCTGCACCCTCCATCTCGGTCAGGACCCAAGTGTGAAAGCGGTGAATGTCAAACTCCTGCGGCATCAACCGCCCGCGCGTGTACGAGGGCGAGCGGATGCCGCGCTGGTTCATCTCCGCCGCGTCGCCATCCTGCTCCAGCACGATCTTGGCGAACGCCGCAACGTCCGCGGCATCAAACCCCGGCTGCGCCAGCGTCGCGGGGCTGAAATACCACTCCGCCACCAGCCGCGTCTGCTCAGGCCCCAAGGGTTGCAGCCGCACGCAGCGCACATAATCGACATGGGCAACGATATAGGCGCTTGGGTACAGCGTGACGAAGCGAAAGCCGTCCTGCCGCTCTTCCGCTGTCAATCCCTCAAACACCGGCCCGCAGGGCTTGCCCGTCATCGTCCAGCTTTGCGCTCCCGGCCTGAGGTTGCCGGCCTTCGGCTGTTCCGGCGTCCAGTCCGCAGCCTCGGGCGCCGACATGATGCCGCGGCCATAGATCGGCACCATGTCGCACAGTTCGGGATGAATTCCGGGGCAATGCAGGCATTCGTTGTAATTCTCCCAGAACACCTTCCAGTTGCAGTCCAGCACCCGTTCGTGCCGATGCCCCGTCACCAGCCCCGCCATCGGCCAATGGTCCAGCGCCTCCAGCCCCGCATCGGGCCTGGGTGGCCCCGGCTCAGCGGCCCGGTTCAGATACAGAAACCCGTTCCAAACCACATGAGAAACCACCCGCAACCCATTCTCTGACTTAACGAAATCATCCGTCGGTGTGCCGTACCCGGTCGCGACCAGCCGCCCATCGCTCGCCGCATAGGACCAGGCGTGATAGGGGCAGCTGATCAGCCTGCCCAACGCCGCCTCGCCCGCACAAATCTCTGCCCCCCGATGTCGGCACGCGTTGTGATAGGCGCTCACCCCGCCATCCGCCGCCCGCGCCACGATCACCGGGGCGCCGCCCACATCCACCGGCCGCAGTGTCCCCCGCGGAAAATCCCCCAGCCGCCCCGCGCACACCCAGTTTCTCGCCCAGATCGTCGCCATCTCGCGCCCATACCAGCCCGCGTCCAGATAAGCCTCGCGCGGCAGGGTTTCAGGGCAATGGTCCAGCAAGGGCGACAACGGATGAAAATGCCCGCTCATCAAAACCTCCCCGGCGGCGTCGCGCGTTTGCGGGCCGGGTTGAAGAACGGCCGCTCCACCACCGCTACCGGCAGCATCAGTTTGACATATTGCAATTCGCGCAGCGCATAAATCTCGACCCAAAGATCATCACCTTTGCGGTATTTGGCCTGCACCTGCGCCAGCGCCACCGACCGTTTGGTCGCAGGTGACCACGCCGCCGAGGTCACAAACCCCGCCTCCCGCGTCTTGCCGTGATAAAGGATCGAGCCTTCCGCCGACACATTGCCCGGCACGTCCAGCCCGACCAGCGCCCAGTCAGCCCTCTGTTCCAGCAACGCCCTGCGGCCAGTGAAATGCCCCTTGTCCCAATCGATCATCCACCCCAGCCCCAGCTCGTTCGGTGACCGCGCCCGATCCTCGCGCAGGGCTTGGTCCGCCGGGATGAAATCCACATTGGTGATGATGAACCCCGCCTCGATCCGCGCCAGGTTCAAGGCATCGCTGCCAATCGCCCTGAGCCCCCACGGCGCCCCCGCCGTCAACAGATGATCCCAGAACGCCAGCGCCATGTCGGGCGTCAGCCATAACTCATAGCCAAGATCGCCGGTGAAGCCGGTCCGCGATACCGTCACCTCGCCGCCCTGAAAGCCAAAGCGCCGCATGCGGAACGGCTTGAGGTCCCACACCGCCAACCCCGCCGCCGCCAGCACCGACGCCGCACACGGGCCCTGCAATGACAGCGCCGCAATCTCGCCCGTCACCTCGCGCACCGCCACATCATAGCCAAGGCCCGACGCCAGCAGCCACGGCAAATGCCGCTCCTGACAGCAGATCAGATAGTGGTCCGTCCCATGGCGGAACAGCGTGCCGTCGTCCAGCACGCGCCCCTCGTCATCGCACCAGGCGGTGTAGTGCACGGATCCCACCGGCAATTTGCCCGCATCGCGCAGCGTCAGCCGGTTCAGATAGTCCGCCGCCTGCGGCCCGGTAACGCGGTACTTCACCATCGGGCACAGATCGTAAACCGAAGCGCCATTGCGGATCGCCGTATACTCCATCG
>JANXPK010000091.1 GCA_025357355.1 Rhodobacterales bacterium | reverse complement strand
CCCAAGACCATCGCCTTCAACGTCGATCCGACAACACTGGGCAAAAGCAAGGTCATCGTGATCTACAGCGACAAGCCGCTGTTCAGCGAACTGCGCCCAACCACGGAGTCGGTCGGGGGCTACGCGGCAGCCTTGAAGAAGGCGGCGGAAGCGGGCGATCTGCAAATCCGCGGCATCGACAGCCGTATCCTGACGAGCGTGGCCAAGTAGCTCTTGCTTGGCAAGCGGAGGGATTATCGGGGAGTGGCCCGAGATTCGGGCCGGTCATTTTATATCTTAATTTCAATACGTTAAGATTTTCTGTTAACCCGATTTAAGCCTTTGGCTCCGGATCCCTGGCGCAAATTTCGTCACGAGATCGGCGAGGCTGCCACTTCGGGCGGTTCCTATCCGACATCCACCACAATCACCGAGACATTGTCAGCCCCGCCCCGATCCAGAGCCAATTGCACCAGATTGTCGGTCACCACCTCGATCGGGACGCCGCGCAGGGCAGAGCCAACCTCGGCAATGGTGGCGTATTTGTTCAGGCCGTCCGAGCATAGCAGGAACCGGTCACCGGGCTGGGCGTCACCCCTGATCTTTTCCAGCTCCAGCTCTTCACCCACCCCCACGGCCCGGGTGATGGCGTTGGCTTGCGGATGCTTGCCGGCCTCGTCCCAGGTGAGCTGTCCGGATTGCACCAATGCCGCTACCACCGAATGATCGGTGGTCAGCAATTCAATCTTGCCCTGCCGCAGCCGGTAAAGGCGGCTGTCCCCGGCCCACAACGCGCCAAAATGGCCGTCGGCCAGAACCAGCGCCACCACGGTTGCCCCCATGGTGGCGTGGCGGGTCTCTGACTCATGAACGATGGTGCGGTGGGCGGCCTGCACGGCGTTGCGGATCTGGCCCAGTTTTTCGGTCGGGGCCATATCGTGCGGCAAGACCGCAATGCTGTCCACCACCACGCGGCTGGCAAAATCGCCGCCTTCGTGGCCGCCCATGCCGTCCGAAACCACCCAGATCTGCTGATCGGGCAGCACCAGGATCGAATCCTCGTTGACCTTGCGCACGCGGCCGACATGGGACTTGGCGTTAAAGCGGATCGGCCGGTCGCTCATGTTCTGTGCTCCGCGCTATGATGTCCGTTGAAATCGAAAAGTGAGGTGGCGATGTCATCGCGCGGCAGGCCTGCGGTCAGGATCAGCCGTGCCGCACCCTCAATGGTGGCCGACCAGGAG
>JANXPK010000075.1 GCA_025357355.1 Rhodobacterales bacterium | reverse complement strand
GCGGCGGCGCCTCGATCGAATACCTCCATCACTGCCGACCAACTGGAAACCCGCAGGCAGTGAGATCGGCCAGCGCGCGTCCGAGCTTTGGTCAAACACTCGTCGCCTTACCGATCAATTCTTCAAGCGGACTTCCTGAAGTCCCGTTCCCTGATCTCGGCAAGACTGCTGCGCAACAGCCAATTCGTTATCGAGTCGGCCATTGCCCTGTTGCCGATCAACGCGATCTTCCCGCTCGTTATTTCGTGGCTAAAACTGCTGTGTCCCATCCAGGCCGAAGTCAGCGCCCGCAAATCGGCGGTCACGTAAAGATCGACGTCGTGGCGTGGATCGATCACACAAAGATCGGTCTCGGCATCCGGGTTGAGGATCAGCCAGTAATGCGCTGTCGGCTTGTCCGCCTGCGTCAGGATGAATTCCACGACCGATTTCCGCTTGGGCAGCAAGGCTTTGTTGATCTTGCGCCGGATGTTCCACATCAACAGCCGGTGATCCAGGCATTCCAGAGTCACCGAAGGCGCGATGTGTTTGTGCCCCCAAATCGCAATCGAATAGACCAAGTTCTCCAACTCGGCGCCCATCGGGGTCACGGAGTAGTCGATCTGGGTGCCGCCATGCTCTTCACTTCGGCGTAGAAGTCCCTTGGTCACCATCTCTTTCAGCCGCCGCGACAGCAGGCTTGGCGACATGCCCGGCACCCCGCGCTGAATATCGCTAAACCGCGTCGAGCCACAAAATATTTCCAGCAGGATCAGCAGCGTCCAGCGCGGCTCCAATATCTCGCTGGCAAATGCCAGCGGACAAAATAGATTGTAGCCCTTGTCTTTCATGACCGGCCTCCCTGCCCTGTCCGTCGCATAATGCCGCGATGCCTGGATTCTTGCCACTCCATATTCTGTAGCAGGTTTGCTTCTGTTTCAGCAGTAGCGGGCTTTGCCGGCGGCGCGCGATACTTGGCCCATCGAAACCTTGAACAGGAGACTTTGATGCCACTGGTAGATATCGAACTGATCGAAGGCGTTTTCGACGCCGCCAAGAAGCAAACCATGATCGAGAAAGTCACCGAGGCGATGGTCTCGATCGAAGGCGAGGCGATGCGCGGTGTCACCTGGGTCCGCATCAAGGAACTGAAGAGCGGCAGTTGGGCGATCGGCGGTCATCCCCTCACCACCGCCGCAGTGCGACAGATGGCCGCTGAATAGCTGTCCTGCGCGTTGTTCCTTCCGGCCTCGCTCCGGCGGCGAGGCCGGATTTGCTGTAACTCCACTGGATATTCGGCGCCGATTTTGGTATGCCATTGCATACGATCTTTCCTTGGCGGCCCTTTTCCGCTAAGTCCGGGGCGATGTTTCCATTCGAAGGGCCGGACATGACCAAGATCAAGGTGGCAAACCCCGTCGTAGAGCTTGACGGCGATGAAATGACCCGGATCATCTGGGATTTCATCAAGCAAAAGCTGATCCTGCCCTATCTCGACATCGATCTGAAGTATTACGACCTCGGGATCGAGGAACGTGACCGCACCAATGATCAAGTGACCATCGACAGCGCCGAGGCGATCAAGAAATACGGCGTCGGCGTCAAATGCGCGACCATCACCCCGGATGAGGCGCGGGTGGAAGAGTTTCACCTCAAGCAGATGTGGAAATCGCCCAACGGCACCATCCGGAACATCCTTGGCGGCGTGATCTTCCGCGAACCGATCATCTGCAAGAACGTGCCGCGGCTGGTGCCGGGGTGGACCAAACCCATCGTCATCGGCCGCCACGCCTTTGGCGACCAGTACCGCGCCACCGACTTTCACTTCCCCGGTGCGGGCAAGCTGACGATGAAATTCGTCGGCACCGACGGCACCACCATCGAAAAGGATGTCTATTCCGCCCCCTCTGCCGGCGTCTACATGGGCATGTACAACCTTGACGACAGCATCATCGACTTTGCCCGTTCCTCGATGAACTACGGCCTGCTCAAGGGCTGGCCGGTGTACCTTTCCACCAAGAACACCATCCTCAAAGCCTATGACGGCCGCTTCAAGGACCTGTTTCAGAAGATCTATG
>JANXPK010000353.1 GCA_025357355.1 Rhodobacterales bacterium | reverse complement strand
GGCTGGATGGGCATTACGGAATCATCTTCAGCCACCCGCGCGACTTTACCCCGGTTTGCACCACCGAATTCGGCGCTGTGGCGCAGCTGATCCCGGAATTTGCCAAGCGCAAGACCAAGGTGATCGGCGTTTCGGTCGATTCGGTGCAGGACCATGACAAATGGAAGCGCGACATCGAAGCGTTCGGCGGCGCTGCGGCGGATTTTCCGATCGTCGACGACACCTCGCTGGCAGTGGCCAAGGCCTATGACATGCTGCCGGCCGAGTTCTATCTGCCGACCGAGGGCCGCACACCGGCGCACAGCGCCACGGTGCGGACGGTCTATATCGTCGGGCCGGACAAGAAGGTGAAGCTGACGATGACCTATCCGATGTCGGTCGGTCGCAACTTTGCCGAGATTCTGCGGGCGTTGGACGCTGTGCGGCTGACCGACGGGGTGCCGCTGGCGACACCTGCGAACTGGCAGCCGGGGCAGGATGTGATCGTGGCGCTGGCCCTGAACAACGAGCAGGCCGAGGCGCGGTTCGGCAAGCTGGACATCAAGCTGCCGTATCTGCGGTTTGCCAAGGCGCCGAAGTAGGTGTCGGGGGCCCGGGGCGCTGCCGCGGGTCCAAAGCCCGTGAAATTCCGGCAGACGTATGGCAATTGATCGGCTAGGCTTTCCCGGCATGCTAGGAGGGCACCGCAATGAAGAAGTTTGGACTGGCCGTTTTGGTAACGGTTTTCGCGCAGATGGCTGCGGCGGATGGCGTTGTCGGGCACTATAAGGTCAAGGGCACAAATCCCGATGGGACTGCCTATGAGGGGGATGCGCAGATCACCGCAACCAGTGACGTGACTTGTACGATTGTCTGGAAAACCGGCGGCAGCACATCGAGCGGCATTTGCATGCGCGATGGCAACGCCTTTACCGCCGGATATGAGTTGAGCGGCCATGTCGGGCTGGTGATCTATCTGATCAAGAAAAATGGCACGCTGGACGGGACCTGGACGGTGGCGGGCGAGAACGGCGTGGGCACCGAGGTTCTGACGCCGGATTGAGTTGGCAGCAATTTACTTGCCCGCCGCGCGCTGGGTCTTTTTCAGGTCGATGCGGCGCACCACGCTGTAGGTAAGCCAGCCGATGGCGGCTGTTCCGACGGCAAAGGCGCTGTACGAGACGGCCCAGGGGATACCGTCGGTCACGCGCGAGAACTCGGACATCCCACCCATGCCGGCAAGGATGTTCATCGGCAGGAACACCACGCTGAGCATGGTAAGCTGGGTGACGCGGCGGTTCTGGTTGATGTTGATGAAGCCGATCGTGGCGTCCATCAGGAAGTTGATCTTGTCGAACAGAAACGCGGTGTGGCTGTTCAGGCTGTCGATGTTGCGCAAGACCTGCTTGGCGCTTTGGACGTGGTCATCGGCCAGCACCTTGGACTGCATCAGGAACACAATGGCGCGCTGGGTATCCATGATGTTGGAGCGGATGCGGCCGTTGAGGTCTTCTTCCTCGGCGATGTCGGCCAAGACCGAGGCCGCCTCTTGGTCGGTCATGGCTTCGCTGAGGACATGTTTGCCGACCCGCGACAGGGTCTTGTAGATATCCTCCAGCGAGTCGGCGGAATATTCGACGTCCGAGCCGTAAAGGTTCAAGAGAAGATCAAAGCAATCAGAGGCATAGCCGGGCACGGTTTCGACCCGGCGGCGTTGCAGGCGGAATACCGGCAAATCCTCGTTGCGCAGCGAAAACAGCATGTCGCGGTGCAGAATGAAGGCGACGGGCACCGAGCGCGATTTGCCGCCACGGTCGAGAAGGAAGTTGGAATGCAGGTTGAGAGCGGCGTTCTCCTCGATATGAAAGCGGTTGGACACTTCCAGATCGGTTTCATCGCCGGGGTCGGGCAGGTCAAGCTTGTAGAAATCGCCGATATAGGACCGCTGCGCCGGTGAGGCGTTCAGAAGGTCGATCCAGATCGGCTTTTTGCCCTCCAGGTCCTTGCGGCCCTTGATCGGGCTTTGGCGGATGCGCCCGCCGGTCAGCTCGAACACCGAGACCTTGGTTTCGGCAAGCCGCGGCCCGGCGACATCCTCCAGCTGTTCGCGCAACTCGTCGCTCACCTCCCACAGCACGTCGGTCGACCGTCCGGCCGGCACCCGCGGCCACAGCGTCGCGGCCTCTTCCGGGCTGAGCGACTGCAGGATTTCGACGATGTCGGCGACGGCCAGCTTGGCGAGGAAGTTTTCCAATTCGCCGATGTGCTGCCGTTCGTTGACGCTTTCGACCAGGGTCTGATGGGGGCCGGACTGTGCCTTGGCCAGCCCATCGACCAGCTTTTGTTTGCGGAGGAGATCGCGCACCGCCTCGAGATACATGCCGGCCCCCCCTTTGTCGCTGGCGTCGCGTCCGGCTAACTGCAATGGCAGCGCGAAGTCAACAGCGGACGTAGCGGCTTGGGTGTCGTCCGTATCTGTCGCGCCGTCGGCAGGCCACCGCTTCAGGCGCCCGCATCAAACTCGGGCGCGCGCCGGGCACGCAAATCGCGCGCCTCGCTTTCGATTGCGCGTGCCAGCGGGCCATCAAGGCGCGCGATCAGGGCAAGGGTGGTATCCGAACTTTCCTTGTCCAGCCAGACCGGCGACTTTTTCAGAAAGGGGAAACCCAATTCGCAGATCGCGTAAGGCGCAAGTGCATAGCTGGCACCTTGAGCCGACACCATCGTCAAGATCAGCGCCTGAAGCTCTGCCTTGGTCGGGGTACCTGCCAAAAGTTTTCGCCTGACCTCTTGCAGGGGCGGCCAATACGGGGCGATCATTTCTCTGGCGATTTCAATAAGGTGCGTGTCGTCCAGTGCTGCAAGCTCCTTGTCGAGCCGGGACACGTCCAGCGTACACGCGGTGGTGAATCCACGGCGCAAGGCCCAGCGGGTGAACCCGGTCTCGCCGCGCCGGACGATGGCGCGTTTCTGGTTGGTCAGGGCAAGACGGCGCCAGTAGGTGAGGAAATCGGGGTGATGAAGAACCCGCGCGCGCAGGCATACGGCAAACGAACCGTAGTGGAAATTGCGATGCTTGAGCGTGTATCCCCACTGGATGCTGGCGAAATCCGCCGCATCGACCCGGGGTGTTCCGTAGTGCGAGGTGGCGGCGGCAAAATCGACGTCCAAGGCCCCGACATCATCCAGCCAGTCGCGGCTGCCCGGCAAGGGGAACCAGCAGGAATCGTTCAGGATCACCAGCCGGTCCATCGTGCCGAGTTTTGCGGCAAGGTCTAGAATGCCGTCGCGGTAGCCACCGAAGTCATAGCCGTAGTTCGGGCGTTCAAGATAGGTCCAGCAATGGTCCAGTAGCGTGGCACGTTCGGTGTCCGACAGGGGCAGGTTCGAGACGACCTTGGTCGCGTAGCCCTTGCTCGCGAGGTAATCGAGGGCCATCAGATGCGAGGCCAAGAGCCCGCGGTCAGGATAGATCAGATAGACTGCCACCCGGTTGCTTTCGGGCAACTTGCCCTCAAAACGCCGGATCTTGCGGGCGAGGGTCAGGTCGTAGAACGGCGTCGCAAACAGCAGGTTTGTGATGCGGGCGGGCGAAGTGAGTATCTGTTTGCCAAAGCGGGCAACCTCACGCCGGGCCTTCCAGAGTGGCGGCAGTTTCATCGGGCGGTCACGGGCTTGGGTGGCGTTTCACGGGCGGCGCTGAGAACGCCCCTCAGAAAGGCCACCTGCTTGGCGCGTTTGCGCCGCGACAGCAGGACCAAAGGGGACACGACCTGCAACAGGGCGCTGGCAAAGGCGCCGGTGAAGGGCAGCGGCCGATCGTGGCGGCGCATGGCATACACCCGGCTGCGACCCATGTGCCAGGCCTTCAGGGCGGCCACTTCGGGGCTGCGCTGGGTTGATGCGCCACCTTGATGCGAGACAAGGGCATTGCGGATGAACATCAAACGACCCTGCGTTTTGAGGCGCAGGCTGAGGTCGTCGTCTTCGTGGTAGAGAAAGATCGCCGGATCAAAGCCCTGGACCGCTTCGAACGCGGCGCGGCGGGCAAAGAGGGCGGCGCCGGACAGCACGGGCAGGTTGCAGTCTGTCTGTGGCCAGCCGCGCGGCAGCCATTGGGTGCGGGGCAGAAGGACCGAGCCGCGCTTGAAATCGGCGCCACCTTTGGGGTTGGTGATCCGTGGGTTCATGGCGCAAGCGTCGGGACAATGGTCCAT
Source organism: Rhodobacterales bacterium (assembly GCA_025357355.1). GTDB lineage: Bacteria > Pseudomonadota > Alphaproteobacteria > Rhodobacterales > Rhodobacteraceae > Stagnihabitans. The sequence goes on along the minus strand of JANXPK010000353.1, from coordinate 226 downwards.
CGCCGCGACTAGGGCGTCGATGCAATCCGGCGCCAGTGCTGTATCGGGGTTGAGAAACAGCAGGAATTCGGTGTCGGCTTGTGCAGCGCCCAGAATGCAGGCGCTGCCAAAGCCCGCATTCACCTGGTTGCGGATGAGCCTTGCGCCCTGTTCATCGCAGAGGCGCTGAAGCGTCATGGTGTCCTGCGAGGCATTGTCGACGATCACGGTGGGGGTGGCCGTGGGC
>JANXPK010000017.1 GCA_025357355.1 Rhodobacterales bacterium | reverse complement strand
CGAGGGCTCCATCCGCCCCCGCTCGATCGCCGAAATGCAGAACACCGTGGCAAACAGCATCATGAAGCGGATGCGGTTGAACGGCGGGGCGTCGCGGAATTCGAAAAGGCCGGGATAGATGGCGTTGTATTCGACAAAGGTCAGCGCGCCTGCGAACAGGGCGACCAGCGCCACCATCTGCTGGCTGTCGGGCCGCACATCGATCAGCAATATCGTCGGCGTGGCGATGACGAACATCACCAGCACCGCCCGCATCGCCGCCCCTGCCAGACGTGAAAACACCAGCCCTGTATCCCTCGTTCGGACGAACCCATTTCCTTGCCGGGCCCTTGTTCCGATGATTTCCCGCACAATGTGGCGGGCCGCCTCAATCTTGCCCAAATTGTGCCTTCTTTCATGTGCCATCGCAACCCGTTGGTTAAGTTGACGTAATCCGTGTGGCCATTTGAGGGACAGGGTGTTGCAGGATTGAATCATTCGCGTGGTAAAAGAAAGGCCGCCTTGGTGTCGTGGACCAGGGCGGCGCAAGATGTTGTGGTCAAGGCCGATCAGGCCCACGGACGCAGGGCTGCGGCGCGGGCTTCGAACCCGTCAATTGCGGCGGCCTTTTCCAGTGTCAGGTCGATATCGTCCAATCCGTTGATCAGACAATGCTTACGGTGGCTGTCGACGTCGAACACGAACACCTGCCCGTCCGAGGTGGTGACGGTCTGCGCCGCAAGGTCGACAGTCTGCCGGGCATTGGCGCCGCGGCGGGCGTCCGCCATCAGGATGTCGATCACCTCGCGCGGCATAACGATGGGCAGAATGCCGTTCTTGAAGCAGTTGTTGTAGAAGATGTCGGCAAACGACGTTGAGATCACACAGCGGATGCCGAAGTCCAAAAGCGCCCAAGGCGCGTGTTCGCGCGACGAGCCGCAGCCGAAGTTGTCGCCGGCGATGATGATCTCGGCTTTGCGGTAAGCAGGTTGGTTCAGCACGAAATCGGGGATTTCCTTGCCATCGGTGGTGTAGCGCATCTCGTCGAACAGGTTCACACCCAGCCCTGACCGCTTGATGGTCTTGAGGAACTGCTTGGGGATGATCATGTCGGTGTCGATATTGACCAGAGGCATCGGTGCGGCGACCCCGGTCAGGGCGGTGAATTTGTCCATGTGATCAGGTCTTTTAATTGAGGTTTCTAGGTCAAGAGTCCAAAATCAGAAGGGCCGCCTTCTCAATTTTGTTCATCCAGCGAACGGCTTCTACTGCGAATAGCGGCGCGAGAGCGTACAGGAGCCCGCCGAACGGAAAGAACACGCCATCAACAAGGGCGCCGATCAATGCGAACGCCATACCAAAAAAGACGAGCTTCAGCGCACCTCCCTGGGCGACCCCATAAGCAAAAAGCGTAAAGGGACCCGCTTTATTAAGGGCTTCCTCGAAACGCTCCGAATTTACTCGACCGTTGTCCCAACGGCGCCGCCAGCTCTCGAATGTCGACTTAAAGGCGAATCCAATTGTTCCGACAATCGCGGTCGCGAGGATAGAGCCGACAACTCCGAGCCAGAAGCTTTTAACGTCTGCCTGATTCAGCAGTTCACTCCACATGATGCAAATGCCCCTTGACCGCGTCGCCCATCAACTCCCGCACATCCGTCAGGTGGCCAGTAATCGCAGCCGCAGCCGCCATGGCCGGGCTCAGAAGGTGGGTGCGCCCACCTCTGCCCTGACGGCCTTCGAAGTTGCGGTTGCTCGTGGCAGCACAGCGCTCACCCGGGGCCAACTGGTCCGGGTTCATGGCAAGGCACATCGAGCAACCCGCCAACCGCCATTCGAACCCGGCGTCGATGAAGATCTGCGCCAGCCCCTCGGCCTCCGCCTGCGCCCGCACCAGACCGGAGCCGGGCACCACCATGGCGCGCAACCCTTCCTTCTTCTTCTTGCCTTTCAGGATCGCCGCCGCCGCCCGCAGGTCTTCGATGCGGCCATTGGTGCACGAGCCGATGAAGACGGTGTCGATCTTGATGTCCGACAGCTTCTGACCGGGCGTCAGGCCCATATAGTCCAGCGAGCGTTGCACCGCCTCGACTTTGCCGCCTGTGAAATCGGAGGGCGACGGGACGACGCCGGTGATCGGCAGAACGTCCTCTGGCGAGGTGCCCCATGTCACGACCGGGGCGATGTCTTCGCCTTTCAAGGTGACGACCTTGTCCCACTGGGAGCCCTCATCGGAAAACAGGGTTTTCCAATAGGCGACGGCGGCATCCCAGGCGGCGCCTTTGGGGGCGTGGGGGCGGCCCTGGCAATAGGCATAGGTCTTTTCATCGGGCGCAATCAGACCCGCCCGTGCGCCACCCTCGATCGCCATGTTGCAGACGGTCATGCGGCCTTCCATCGTCAGATCGCGAATGGCCTGGCCGCAGTATTCGATGACGTGTCCGGTGCCGCCGGCCGTACCGGTGGCACCGATGACCGACAGCGTGATGTCCTTGGCGGTGACGCCGGGCCGCAGATGCCCGGTGATTTCCACCTTCATGTTGCGGCCCTTGCGCTGGATCAGGGTTTGCGTGGCCAGCACATGTTCAACCTCCGAGGTGCCGATGCCATGGGCGAGGGCCCCGAACGCGCCATGTGTGGCCGTGTGGCTGTCGCCGCAGACGACGGTCATGCCGGGCAAGGTCCAGCCTTGTTCCGGCCCGACGATATGGACGATGCCTTGCCGCACATCCGACACCGGGTAGTAGTTGATGCCGAAATCGCGAGCGTTCTTGTCGAGCGCCGCGACCTGGATGCGGCTATCCTCGGTCATGGTCGCCGCGTTGGCGCGGTCCAGCGTGGTGGGCACGTTGTGGTCCGGCACGGCGATGGTCTTTTCGGGCGCATGGACGCGGCGCTGGGTCATCCGCAGCCCCTCGAACGCTTGCGGGCTGGTGACTTCGTGCACCAGATGGCGGTCGATGTACAAAAGGCAGGTGCCGTCGGCGGCTTGGTCAACCAAATGATCGTCCCAGATCTTATCGTAAAGGGTGCGAGGCGTCGCCATGGTGCAATTATTCCTTGCCGCGCGAAGCAGCGGCCCTTGCAAGAATACCATTTAGAGTGGCAGTTCATACGCGCAAGACGCCGCGGG
>JANXPK010000866.1 GCA_025357355.1 Rhodobacterales bacterium | reverse complement strand
CAACTCGGCAATCAGAGTTTCGATGACCAGTTTGCGATGCTTGTCCTCGATGCTGAGGACGGGGCCCTTGAGGTGGTCCTTGTCGTTGCGGCTGAAGCCGATTTCGCTGGCGATGTCGCGGCTTTGATCGAGGAAGGACTGTAGAACGGCCTGCAGTTGCGCGGTAAAATCCTGCGGCGGGATGGTCTTGAACTGGGCGATGAAGTCTGCGGTTTCGGCGCAGATCATGGCGTAGAATTGCTGCGAGAACGCCTTGTAACCACGCGTGCGGCGCCACCATGACCGCCACCAGCCATCCTTGAAATCGAGGATGATGGTCTGGGCGAGGGCCACTGGCGCGGGGGCGTCGGGCGCCTCTGGCAGGGCCAGTTCGATGCCTTCGACGGCCTCGCCGAACGAGGCATAAAGCAGTTCCGCGATATCCTCGACCGCGGACTTGTAATGGGCGCGGGCGGTGCCGGTGGCGTGAGTGGCATAGACGGAATAGGCCGATTTCAACAGGATGCGCAGCCCGCTGGGGTCATATTCCCAGACATCGCTTTCACCGTGATCCTCCAGATGCCGAACCAGCGAATGGGTGGCGCGTTCCAGAAAGCTGGTATGGGCGCGGTCGGCGCGGCTTTGGTAGGCGCTGGTGGTGAGGGCGAGATTTTGCGACATCGCCTGCAGATGGCGTTTGGCGAGGGCGTCGAAGTCGCGGGTCACCCTGGACATGTCGAGGGTCGGGTTGGCGGCGATGCCGGTCACGCGCACGGTGTTGGCAGCCTGCAGACTGCCCGCGATGGTCAAGGCGGCGCTGGCGATCTTGCGCAGATGGGCGGTGCCCAGCGAAGATACGATGTGGTCGGCCATGGCGCGGTTCAATTGCGGCATGCCCGACAATTGCCAGACCATTTCGGCGGGCGGCAGGGCGAGGTCGGCGTCGGGGATGGCGACCTCTGCCCAGTTGACCAAGGCGGCGGCGCTGGCGGGCGAGATGTCGTCGATCTCTTCTGACAGGACCTTGCTGGCCCAATAGGCCGAACCGAAGATGATCGTGGCATCCACGGGACCCTGATGGCGGGCAAGGGTGTCACGGATGCTGCGTTCGATCTCACCAACCTGTTGGGCGGGGTTCTGCAATTCGTCGATGCGGTTGACGAAGATGATGACGTCGCGCGATTTCAGGTTCGAGATCAGGCGGATCAGCCCCATGTCGGTGGAGGTCAGCGCCTGATGCGCCGACAGCACGACGACGCAGACCCGGCTGTCACGGACCGCGCCGATGGTGACTTGTTCGCGCATGAGGAAGGTGTCGTTGACGCCGGGGGTGTCGCGCAGGCACAGCTGGTACGGGACCGAGCGCGAATGCAGGTAAAGGTCGGCAGCGGCGTGAGGTCGGGGCCCGGTTCCAACTGATGAAAGAGGATGAATGGGACCGCCTGCTCAGCAAGGGGGGCCGCTTGGGCGAATTGGCCCAACGCGCCGATGCCGGGGGCGAACTGGAAAA
>JANXPK010000347.1 GCA_025357355.1 Rhodobacterales bacterium | reverse complement strand
GGAACTTGCCGACCCCGCCCGCCTTGGCCCCGACCATCTGGTTGAAGACCCCGACTTTGCATTTCCCGGCATCCCCGACGACATCGACCATGCCATTGCCTTTGCCGTCTTTACGCATCTTCCCCATTCCCATCTGCGCCATGCGCTGAACCGGATCCATGCGCGTTTCCAGGGGCTGCAACGCCTGCTTTTCACCCTGTTTCTCGCCCCCGCCGATACGGCATCCTTCCGCCAGCCCGACGGCGTCGTCACCCATTCCAGTCGCGCGCCCTATCATGTGACGCTTGAGGCTGCTCTGCAAACCGCCGTTGAGGCGGGCTTCACCCCTGAGCATCGCCCTGTCCGCCTTCCGCGCGGGCAGGTCCTATTTGTCGCACAACGCCGTGATTTTGGCTGAACCTGGCGATTGCTGTGACCTGGGATCACCTATCGGAAATCGCCCTGGTTTGGAGCCTGCCACGGTCGGCGCGGGGCGCTGGTCAACCTCTTGCCCACGCAACCCGTCCCTGTCCCAATCGCCGCAGCGTAACTGTTGCAATCGGGCTCGCGTGCACGCACATTGATGCCATTCAAGATGGAGGTTTCAATGCGCGTCCTTGCCTTGCTGTGCCTGATTGCCCTGCCCCTTCCCGCCCTTTCCGAGACGCTTTCCCAGGAAATCGGCCGCACCGGCCTTGCCGCTGTCGCGACGCGGCTGTCCGCCCTGTCCAGCCCGACCGACTCTGAACGCTTTGCCTTGGGCGGTGTCGACTTCCTTCACGCCATCGAGGGCACCTTTCAGGCCCGCTGGAAAATGGGCCTGACCGACCGCACCGGCATGCTGCCCCTCTTGCGCCTGCCGCTGGAGGATAATCCTCGCCCCGATCCTCTGGACCCTGCCGCCGTCACCGCCATCTTCACCAATGCCGCCGATCAATTGACCTCGGCGCAGGCTCAGCTTGCCGCCATTCCGGCCACCTCTGACTTCGGGCTGGAGATTTCGTTGGACGATCTGTGGTTCGATGTGAATTCTGACGGCAAACGCAGCAAGGGCGAGGGCATCGCCGATGTTCTGGGGGCCGAAGTCATGGGCGGCAGCGATGACACCGCCGCCCCCCACGCGCTTCCGACCATCCGCTTTGACGTCGCCGATGCCGCCTGGCTTGCCGCCTATGCCGATCTCCTGACCGGGATCAGCGACGTAATCCGCGCCTACGACCCGACAGAGCCGATGACCCGTATCTTGACCGCCCGCGCCACCATGAACAAGATGGGTCCGGTTAACGCCGATCCGTTCTTCGGCAGCGGCGGCTCTACTGGCCTGGACGACATTGACCTTATCGCCATGGTCCTTGCCACCCTCAACCAGACCCCCAACCATGACCTGTTGCTGCAAGCCCAGTCTCATCTGCTTGCTGTGGTCGCAGAGAACCGCGACTTCTGGTCAAGGGTTGCCCTTGAAAAAGACAATGACCGCGAATGGCTGCCCAATGACAATCAGACCTCGGCGCTTGGTGTCGAGGTTCCCAAGGGCACAGGTGCGGCCTGGCTGGTGATGCTGGATCAATTCGAAGCCGTGTTGCAGGGCAAGCTTCTGGTGCCCTATTGGCGGGTCGGGGCCCCTGCCGGGATCAATGTTGGTCGCATGTTAACCGATCCGCGCCCGATCGATCTGGCTGGCTGGATCGAGGGATGGGATGCCTTGCCCTACCTTGAAAAGGGCATGCTCGTCACTCCCGACGCCACCAACGCCTTTGATACGCTGACCGCAGGCGAGGCGCCGCTCTTTGCGCTTTACCTCAACTAAGCCCGATGATTACTGAATGATTTCCTGTGATCACAACGAAAAATCTTGTGATCACAGATGTCGCATTTCGGGACTTGCATAGCAAATCAAGGTTTTCCGTTAACCGGATTCATGCCAAACCCCGGAAAATTCAGGGCCTGAGGGGCGCTACATGAACATTCACGAATACCAAGCCAAATCGCTTCTGCACAGCTACGGCGTCCCGGTGTCCGATGGCCGCCCCGTCCTGCGCGCCGAAGACGCCAAGACGGCGGCGGGTGAACTCGACGGCCCGCTCTGGGTGGTCAAGGCGCAAATTCACGCTGGTGGCCGCGGTAAAGGTCGCTTCAAGGAACCTGAGGCGGGCGAAAAGGGCGGCGTCCGTCTGGCCCGCTCAGTCGGTGAGGCCGCCGAATTTGCCCGCCAGATGCTGGGCCGCACCCTCGTCACGGTCCAGACCGGCCCGGCAGGCAAGCAAGTCAACCGCATCTATATCGAAGACGGCTCCGAGATCGAGCGTGAACTTTATCTTGCCATCCTGATCGACCGCTCCTCCAGCCGCATCTCCTTCGTCTGTTCGACCGAAGGCGGCATGAGCATCGAAGACGTCGCCCATGACTCCCCCGAAAAGATCCTGACCTTCACCATCGACCCCGCCTCTGGCCTGTCCGATTTCCACGGCCGCCGCGTCGCCTTTGCCCTTGGGCTTGAGGGCAATCAGATCAAGCAATGCGTCGGCATCGTCAAGAACCTGTACCGGCTCTTTCTCGACAAAGACATGGAGATGCTGGAGATCAACCCTTTCGTCGTCCTCAAGGACGGCAACCTGAAACTCCTCGACGCCAAGATGAGCTTTGATGGCAACGCCATGTATCGCCACCCCGACATCGCAGCCCTGCGCGACGAGAGCGAGGAAGACCCCAAAGAGCTTGCGGCCTCCAAGTTCGACCTGAACTACATCGCCCTTGATGGTGAAATCGGCTGCATGGTCAACGGCGCCGGCCTCGCGATGGCCACGATGGACATCATCAAACTTTACGGCGCTGAGCCCGCCAATTTCCTCGATGTCGGCGGCGGCGCCACCAAGGAAAAGGTGACAGAGGCGTTCAAGATCATCACCTCTGATCCTAACGTCAAAGGCATCCTCGTCAACATCTTCGGCGGCATCATGCGCTGCGACATCATCGCCGAGGGCGTGATCGCAGCGGTGAAAGAGGTCGGCCTCAAGGTCCCATTGGTTGTCCGCCTCGAAGGCACCAATGTCGAGCTTGGCAAAGACATCATCCGAAACTCGGGGCTCAACGTGATCGCGGCCGACAATTTGAGCGATGCGGCGCAGAAGATCGTGAAGGCGGTGCGGGGGTGAAATGGGTGCTGCGTACCCTTTTGCCGATTTACTCCTATTCGAACCTGCGGCTGCGCAGGAGGGCATCGCCCAAAAACTTTTCAGTGCTGTGCCTCCCGATAAATTTGTGGATGCCTTTATTGGGTCGTGCGTTAGCAATCCTGGACGGCCGGACAAGGTTGCCGCGACAGCACAGGCCCTTGGTTATTCAGATTTACCGGATGATGTTGCTCTAATGCTCGCGCCCCAAGCACCAGATGCGAAATTTAAGGGATGGCTTTCGCTTCAAGGGGTTGGAAGCCCTTTGATGCTGGGTATTTCCGAAGGCCCTTTCAGAAAAAAGTCTTTTCAGTTTTGTGCGCTTTCGAATCCTTACATCAGCGCCGAAGCAATAATGCCGAGGGTGAAAGAACTATTGGCTCCTGGCGATCAATATATGGACGAGACTACTGCGGGCCAGCGTATGAGAGGATGGCAAGTGCCGAATATTCAGGTAGACGGTTTTCTTACGATTAGCGACATTTCCGGAATGGGTTATTCGGGAGCAACCATAAGTTTTTCTGCGCCACGGCAGCACCAGGGTAGTTGAAAACATGACTTTCCGGTTCAGGCTCCAAATGACCCAATTGCCCGCACCCCGCCGCTCTCGGTGCCTCGCCCCGCGCGATCCCATCCGCAGCAATGTTCTGACAACCCGCGAATTCAACGATTGAAGAAGAAGGTAACGACAGATGAAGGCAATCATTCATATCGGGGCTCCAAAGGCCGGCTCCAGTACTTTGCAGGAATTCCTGCTGCGCAATGTTGACGCTTTGCTGACGCAGGGGTTCCGCTACCACCGCAACATCAAGGGCCGACGCAGTCATCTTGAATACCCTCTGGCAGCATTGGCCCGCCTGGATGTGCTCTTGCACGACAGTTACGAACAGACACGCCACAGTTCCCCGGATCTGGAGGTCCACAAGGCGCTTGGCCAGTCGATCGAGGACGAACTCGCCCGCAACGTCGGCATTTGGACCGAGGATTGCGCCCTGATTTCCAGCGAAAATATCCTGCCCTGGCTGAAACAGCCTGAACATATTCGATCGCTCGACACCATCATGCGGAAGAATTTCACGGACGTGCTCTACGTTCTGTACTTGCGCAACCCCCTGGAATCGCTGACCAGCGAGTACTCTGAGTCGATCAAGCGCGGCGGGATAAAACCGCTTCACGCCTTTCTTCCACGGCGTCTGGCCGCGCTTGACCAATGCCGCACTGTCAACCTTTGGGCCACCGTGGTGGGGCGCGAAGCGCTAAGCGTCCGTCTGTTGGACCCCGGTTTTCTGGTCAACGGTGACCTGATTACCGACTATTGCACCACTTGCGGCATCGATCCCGGCCCTTTGGTCGTACCACCCCGCGTCAATGAATCACTGACGGCGCCCGCGGCCGAATGCCTGCGCATTCTCAACAAACGGGTGCCGCAAATCCTCACCAGTGGCGAAATCAACCCGCTGCGCAAAGGCCTGATGCGCGGATTGAGCACGATGTCGAAGGACATGCCTCGCATCACCCTGTCGCCGGAAGACCTCGTCAAAGTCGCCGAAACCACGCACGAAAGCGAAGAACGGCTGCGGGTCGAATATTTTCCCGACCGCCCAACCTTGTATTCACCGGCCAACCCAAGGCAAGTTTCCGACCCGGCTGCGATCAGCGAAATGGCGATCGACCTTGCGATGCAGATGATCATCAAACTGCGCATGGGTGAATTTCCCGTCCTCAGCGAAAAGGGCCGCTCCCTTGCCCGGGTCTTGAAGCCCGGCACTGAGAAGGTCAGCGCCGCCAAAGCCGCTCGCGCCGCTACGCGCAACCCAAAGAAATCAAGGAAGAACGGGTCCAACAAGTCATGACAGAATAGAACGCGGACCGGCATGGCCTACTGACAAAAATCTTCTGAGTGCCAAATGTGCGCTTTCTGACAGACCCTCAAGAAACTCCGAAGGGATAACCGATGTCCATCCTCGTCAACGAAAACACCAGGCTCATCTGTCAGGGCTTTACCGGCAGTCAGGGCACGTTCCACTCCGAACAGGCCATCGCTTACGGTACGAAAATGGTGGGCGGCGTGACCCCTGGCAAGGGCGGTACCAGCCATCTCAACTTGCCCGTCTTCAATTCGGTGCATGAAGCGCGGGCCGCCACCCAAGCCAATGCCACCGTGATCTACGTGCCGCCGCCCTTTGCCGCCGACAGCATCCTCGAGGCGATCGACGCCGGGATGGAGCTGATCGTCTGTATCACCGAGGGCATCCCGGTTCTTGACATGATGCGCGTAAAGCGCGTCCTTCAAGGCTCCAAATCCCGCCTGATCGGCCCCAACTGTCCCGGCGTCATCACTCCGGGCGCCTGCAAGATCGGCATCATGCCCGGCCATATCCACAAGCGCGGCTCGGTTGGCGTCGTCTCCCGCTCCGGCACCCTGACCTACGAGGCCGTCAAGCAGACCACCGACCTCGGCCTTGGCCAATCCACCGCCGTCGGGATCGGCGGCGACCCGATCAAAGGCACCGAACATCTTGAGATCATCGAGATGTTCCTCGCCGATCCCGAAACCCAGTCCATGATCATGATCGGCGAAATTGGCGGCGCGGCGGAAGAGGAAGCCGCGCAGTTCCTGAAAGATGAGGCGCGCGCCGGGCGTGCAAAACCCTGCGCCGGTTTCATCGCCGGCCGCACCGCGCCAAAAGGCCGCCGCATGGGCCACGCCGGCGCCATCGTGGCCGGTGGCAAAGGCGACGCCGAAAGCAAGATCGACGCCATGCGCTCCGCCGGGATCGTGGTCGCCGACAGCCCGGCGACCTTGGGTGAGGCTGTGATGAAGGCTCTCGGACGGTAGTTCAATATCTTAGCAAGGGCATGTGATGGAAAACACACCAATAATCGGGGATTTTATTGTTTCGCTCAATTGGATCACTATTACCACCCCATTTATTGTCAGTTACTTGGCATTTAGATGGGGAACCGCGTTCGGAGAAGGCAAAGGCCTTCCCGCAATTGTTGCCGCTGTGTGCTTTTTTGGGCTGTTCGCTATTTGGGCTGTTCTTTACCATTTCATTGGCTTTCCCCTTTGGATGAGAAATTTCAGATGACTGTCATTTATCTGAAAAAGTTGATGTTATACGTGCGCGCTCAGCGGAGCTGCGGCTTCGGATCAAAACGCCCCAAGCGCCCAGTGAACAAAGAAGCACAACCATGACCTAACACTGAGCGAAGCCGTGATAAAGTCAATTGAGGAGCAATGAAATGTTCGGGATTTTCGGTGGCAACTTAGGCAAGGTACGGCGGCTTAGGACTGACTTTGAGAAAATTCGTCAAAAGGTGCTCTTCCAAATGATCCCCTATGAACAATACAGCTTTGGCAGCGTTTTTCACAACTTGCCGGATGAGATTACCGATGCCATGGAAAATATTGACGGGCGGGACTTTGAAGGCTGGCGAAAGTTTGGCAAAAATCTCCTTTCGATTGCAAGCACCGGATATAAACAATATAGCCGCGCCGGAGGCATTAGTGGGGAAGGTGGGCGTGCAGGAACTCAAGGTGTCCTTCTGCTCGCTTTTGAGTCGCTTGCCAAAAGCTACGACCTTCCTGAAGCAGTTGTGTTGAGTGGTGACATCAAGCGTTTCAGGCTGGCGGTAGAGGCCTACGTGACGTCGGATGATTACGATCATCAACCGCTTCCCAAAAGTATATAGCTGTCCCAATCCCTCGGAGGCACAACCATGACCGAACAAACCCCCAACGCCGCCTTCCATTCCTCGTCTTTCCTGCAAGGCGCCAACGCCGATTACATCGACCAGCTTGCCGCCCGTTATGCGCAGGACCCCGCCTCGGTCGATGGCCAATGGGCCGAGTTCTTCCGGGCCACTGGCGACTCCGAGGCTGACGCCCGCCACGCCGCCCAAGGCCCCAGCTGGGCCCGTGCCGACTGGCCGCCGACGCCCTCTGACGACCTGACCGCAGCCATGACCGGCGAATGGCCCGCCACCCCCGACGCCAAAGGTGCCGCCCGCAAGTTGACCGAAAAGGCCGCCGAAAAGGGCGTCGTTCTGAATGAAGCGCAGGTCAAGCGCGCCGTTCTGGACTCGGTCCGCGCCATCATGATCATCCGGGCCTACCGCATCCGCGGCCACCTCGCCGCCGATCTCGACCCATTGGGCATGATCGACATCGGCAATCACCCCGAGCTTGACCCTGCGTCCTACGGCTTTACCGAAGCCGATATGGACCGCCCGATCTTCATCGACATGGTGCTCGGCCTTGAAATGGCCACCATGCGCCAGATCATCGAGATTGTGCGCCGCACCTATTGCGGCACCTTTGCCCTGCAATACATGCACATTTCGGATCCCGAACAGGCTTCGTGGCTCAAGGAACGCATCGAAGGCTACGGCAAAGAGATTCAGTTCACCCGCGAGGGGCGCAAAGCCATCCTCAACAAGCTGGTGGAGGCGGAGGGCTACGAGAAATTCCTCCATGTCAAATACATGGGTACCAAGCGCTTTGGCCTGGATGGCGCCGAAAGCCTGATCCCGGCAATGGAACAGATCATCAAGCGCGGCGGCAATCTTGGCGTCAAGGAAGTCGCCATTGGCATGCCCCACCGCGGTCGTCTTTCGGTGCTCGCCAATGTGATGATGAAACCCTACCGCGCCATTTTCAACGAATTCCAGGGCGGCAGCTTCAAGCCCGAGGATGTCGATGGCTCCGGCGACGTGAAGTACCACCTTGGCGCCTCCTCGGACCGCACCTTTGACGGCAACACCGTCCACCTTTCCCTCACCGCCAACCCCAGCCACCTTGAGGCCGTCAACCCGGTTGTCTTGGGCAAAGTCCGCGCCAAACAAGATCAGTATGGCGACCCGACCCGCTATCAGGTGCTGCCGATCCTTCTGCACGGCGATGCGGCCTTTGCGGGGCAGGGTGTCGTGGCGGAATGCTTTGGCCTGTCCGGCCTCAAAGGCCACCGCACCGGCGGCACCATCCATGTCATCGTGAACAACCAGATCGGCTTCACCACCGCGCCGTCTTACAGTCGCTCCAGCCCCTATCCGACCGACATCGCCCTGATGGTCGAAGCCCCGATCTTCCATGTCAACGGCGATGACCCTGAGGCTGTGGTTCACGCCGCCAAAGTCGCCACCGAATACCGCCAGAAGTTCCACAAGGATGTGGTGATCGACATCTTCTGCTACCGCCGCTTCGGTCACAACGAAGGCGACGAGCCGAAGTTCACCAACCCGCTGATGTACTCCCGCA
>JANXPK010000862.1 GCA_025357355.1 Rhodobacterales bacterium | reverse complement strand
CAGATGATCGAGCAGCGGTTGCCCGAGGCACAATAGGCAAAAACCGGACCGGTGGACGTATCAACGGCCTGGGCCTGGGTGGCGAGGTTTTCGGCGGTGAAATTGCCGGGGGTCAGTGGGTTATTGACGAATTTCAGGCCCAGCGCCTCGGCCGCCTTCTGCATTTGCGACGAATGCAGGTCCTCGGTGATCTCGGTATCGGGGCGGTTGTCGATGATCGTGGTGTAGCCGGCCTTCTTGATCACCGCCAGGTCGGCGGCCTCGATCTGGGGCGAGACGGCATAGGTTGGGGTCAGGGCGCGGATTTCCATTTGGTTCCTTTGGGCAGCGGCCGCGTCGATGCGGGCACGGATGAAGGGTGCGACAAACATACCTGCGGCCATCGCGAGAAGAAAGATCACTCCACCATTGCCGCCGAAGGTCAGCGAGGCGATCGAAGGACCGGGGCAGAGGCCGGCAAGCGCCCAGCCCATGCCAAAGAGGACCGAGCCGATGACGAGGTTGGGGGTGATGTCGCGCTTGGGCGGTTCTGGCAGGGCAAAGCCGAGGTAAGAGGTTTCGCGCCGGGCCGCGACGCGCCAGGCCACGGCCATCGGCAGGATCGCCCCACCCATCACGAAGGCCAGCGTGGCGTCCCAGTTGCCGAAGACGTCGAGCCAGCCTTGCACCTTGATGGTGTTGGTCATGCCGGAAATCAGCAGGCCCGCGCCGAAGATGCCACCCGCCAAGGCGCCGAACAAAAGACGTTTCATCTCAGATCACTCCAAAGCCGTGGCGCAGCAGGGCCATCGTCAGGCCGCCGGCAAGGATGTAGAACACGGTGGCGATGATGCCGCGCAGCGACAGCCGCGAGATGCCGCAGACGCCGTGGCCGGAGGTGCAGCCATTGGCAAGCCTGGTGCCGACACCGACCAGAAGGCCGCCTGCGACGACCACGATCCAGTTTGTGCTGAGGTGGGTGGCCGTGCCGGGGATGAAAAGGGCAAGGACGCCGGGCACGGCGATGGTGGCGGCGATGAACACCGCGCGGTCGGTCCAGCTGGACCAGCCGGTGCCGTCGAAAAGCCCGCCCAGAATGCCGGAAATCCCAAGGATGCGGCCGTTCATCAACAGGTACAGCGATGCGGCCCCGCCGATCATCAGCCCGCCTGCAAAGCCCAGAACCCAGTCCACGTGAGTCATCTTGACCCTCCTGTCACAGCCCGTTGAGCGGCACCTTGAGATAGGAGGTGCCGTTATCCTCGGGCTCGGGCATATGACCTGCGCGCATGTTGACTTGCAAGGACGGGATGATCAGGCGCGGCATGGCAAGCG
>JANXPK010000860.1 GCA_025357355.1 Rhodobacterales bacterium | reverse complement strand
TCCACCGCGGACGCGCCGAGGGGCCGGGGGGCAACAGGCTGTCGTTGCAGCGCGGGGTCTACCTGGTGCGCAATGAGGCCGAACGGGTGAGGATGATCGGGCAGGCCTATGAATATTATAAGAGTTTCGACAATGTGTTTGGCGGACCGGGGATTGTGGATCAGGGCGTGGTGCGGCCTTTGCCGCGCAGCCAGACGGTCGAGGAACTTGGGGCCAATATCCTGATCTGCGAGGCGGGAGAGATGATAGCGCGGCTCGCGGAATATCAGGCGCTGGGGATCGACGAGGTCATCGTCACGTCGAACTTCGGGCAATCGCAGGGCGAGACTCTGGCGATGATGGAACGGTTTGCGGCAGAGGTGATGCCGCAGTTTGTGGGCAAAAGGGAGGCTGCGTAAGATGCCAATCATCCGGATCGAGATGTTTGAAGGCCGCACGGTGGAGCAGAAAAGGGCTTGCGCCGAGGCCGTGACCAAGGCGTGGTGCGACACCTGCGGCGGCACGCCGGCGATGGTGACGCTGGTGTTCGCCGATGTCGCCAAGCAGGATTGGGCGACGGCAGGGCGGCTGGCCTCGGATCCCAAGGTCTAGCGGTGCGAAGCGCGTTTTCGGTCGCGGGGCAGGGCCCGGCGCTGTTCCTGATCCACGGTATCGGGGCGCGGCGGGCGACGTTTGACGGGATGGTGACGGGGCTGCGCGACCGTTTCACCTGCATCTCATATGACCTGCGCGGCCATGGGTTGTCGCCGCTGCCCGTGGGGCGGTTCGGTCTGGATGATCTGGTGGACGATCTGGAGGAGTTGCGGGCGCGGTTGGGGATCGAGAGGGCGCATTTCGCCGGGCATTCGCTGGGGGGCATGATCGGGCCGCGGTATGCGTTGAGGTACCCGGAAAGGGTGCTGTCGCTGGGCCTTTGGTCGACGGCGGCGTTTCGCACAGAGGACGACAGCGCCAAGGTCAACGGCGTGGTGGCGGCAATGCGGGAAATGGGCATTGGTGCCGTGCTGGACACCCTGACGGCGCGCTGGTTCACCGACGGATTCTGCGCCGCCCATCCTGAGGTGATCGAAGGGCGCAAGAAAAAGGTCATGGACACGGACCCTGATGTGTTCCTGAATGTCTTTGATATTTATGCCGAGACCGAGATGGCGCCGTGGCTGCACGAGGTGAAGGCGCCGGCGCAGGTTTTGACCGGCGAGTTGGATGGTGGGTGCAATCCCCGGTTGAACCGGCTGATTGCGGCGGCGCTGCCGGGGTCGGAGCTGGTGATCCTGGACGGGCTGAAGCACTCCATTTTCATCGAAGCGACGGAGCTGGTGTTGCCGGAGGTGCGGCGGTTCTTGCTGGCGCGTTAGGGGCAGGCCAAAACGCCTTGACGGAATTTGGGTCAGGTCAGGGTCAGGCGGGCGTAATCCATGCAGGCGAGAAGCGCGTTCTGGCTGGAAATTTGGTCGCGCCGTCGCATCCAGTCAAGCCAGATGCCATCAAGGGTGGCCATGATCATGTCGGAAACTTTGGCGATGGTGTGGGCCTTGTCGGGCCGGGCGATCGCCGACAGCAGGGTGTTCAGCTCGTTTCGGTAGCGTTCGTAAAGTGCGCGTTCGGTGTCGGCGATGGCGTCGTGTTCAAGGGCGGCGGACCACAGGCTGATGCGCATGCGCAAATGCGAGGGGCTGAGGAATTCCGGCGTGAACCCAGCCAGGAGGAAGGCTTCGAGCCGGTCGAGCGGGGTGGCCTTGTCGGCGATGAGGGCGTTTCCGGCGGCGCGCAATTGTTCCGAGGCGAGCGCATAGGCGGCGGCAAGCAGTTCATCCATCGACGCATAGTGATAGCTGATATGGCCGAGCGCCATGCCCGCTTCAGCGGCGATCTTGCGGGCGGTGAGGCTGGCATAGCCGCCGCGTTGCAGACAGCGCAGGGCGGCTTCGGCCAGGGCACGTCTGCGGTCGGGGTTCTGGCGGGGCTTGGGGTCCATCGCACGCTCGGGTTTGGTCTTGGCTTTTTGCCCTCATTCGCCCAGAAGGGCAATCGGAACCGGGAGGGATCATGGCGACGGACTTTGGCTTTGCGTTGCACGCGACGGATGGGCGGGCGCGGACCGGGGTGATCCACACCGCGCGGGGCGATATCCGCACCCCGGCTTTCATGCCGGTTGGCACGGCGGCCACGGTCAAGGCGATGCTGCCGGAAAGCGTAGCGACGACCGGGGCGGATATTCTGCTGGGCAACACCTATCATCTGATGCTGCGACCGACGGCGGAGCGGATTGCGCGGCTGGGGGGCTTGCACCGGTTCATGAACTGGGACCGGCCGATCCTGACGGACTCGGGTGGGTTTCAGGTGATGTCGCTGGCGAGCCTGCGCAAGCTGAGCGAGGAGGGGGTGCGGTTTTCGTCGCATATCGACGGCTCCAAACATTTGCTGTCGCCCGAGCGGAGCATGGAGGTGCAGAAACTGCTGGGGTCCGACATCGTGATGGCGTTCGATGAATGCCCGGCGCTGCCTGCGTCGGATGAGGTGGTGGCCAAGAGCATGCGGCTGTCGATGCGCTGGGCGCAGCGGTCGCGCGATGCATTTGGCGACCGGCCGGGGCATGCGCTGTTCGGGATCATGCAGGGCGGGGTTTCGCGGGAGTTGCGGGGCGAAAGTGCGGCCGCGTTGCGGGCGATCGGGTTTGATGGCTATGCGGTGGGGGGCCTTGCGGTGGGCGAGGGGCAGGAAGCGATGCTGGCGGTGCTGGATTATGCACCGGGGCTGCTGCCCGAGGACCGCCCGCGCTATCTGATGGGGGTGGGCAAGCC
>JANXPK010000792.1 GCA_025357355.1 Rhodobacterales bacterium | reverse complement strand
GCCCTGCAACGCCTCAAAGCGGAAGGCGAACATGAAGGGTTTGGCGTGTGGGTCGCCCTGCAAAGGCGGGCGATTGTCTGGCGTCATCACATGGACCACGCCGGGGTGGGCCGTGGCGGCGGCGACATCCAGCGACGTGACCACGCCGCGCGCAATCGTCGCCGGGACATAGACCGCGTAAAGCATACCCGCCGGGTGGTTGTCGGCGGCGAAGGTCGCCATACCGGTCACCTTGGCAACGCCATCGCGGCGGCTGACCGATTGGCCGGAGTTGGAGCCGAAGCGGGTGGGGAAACCAATTGTGTCAGACATGAGCGGGTTCTCCGAAGGGAGAGGCGGGAAGGGCAGGCATCCGTGTCGGCGTGCCTGCGGCAGCCATCGACAAGGCGCGGGCGGCGGTGCGGCGGGCGAGTTCGATCTTGTAAAGGTTGTCACCCGACGGGGCGGCACCCGCTGACGCCATGGCGGCGGCGCGGGCGAACAAGGCGGGGCCGGGAGACTGGCCCACCAGCATCGCCTCTGCGGCGGGTACTCGCCACGGTTTGGCGGCAACGGCGCCCAAAGCCAGTCGGGCGGCTGCAATCTTGCCACCCTCCAACCGAAGGGCTGCAGCGGCAGAGACGAGGGCGAAGGCGAACGACGTGCGTTCGCGCACTTTCAGATAGCGGGCATTCAGCCGGAAAGCCGCCGCGTCCGAAGGCAGGCGGATGGCAAGGACCAGATCGCCAGCCTCCAGCGCGGTTTCCTTTTCGGGCGTTTGGCCGGGAAGCCGATGAAGATCGGCATAGGGGATGTCGCGCCTGCCACGCGGCCCATGCACCTCGACTACGGCATCCAACGCGGCAAGGGAGACGCAGAAGTCCGACGGATTGGTCGCGATGCAGGCGTCGCTGAAGCCGAGAATCGCATGGCTGCGGTTGTCGCCTTCCTTGGCATCGCAGCCAACGCCCGGGGTGCGGCGGTTGCAGGCGCTGTACGGGTCCTGGAAATAAGCGCAACGGCTGCGCTGCATCAGGTTGCCGCCGACGGTTGCCACGTTGCGCAACTGGCCTGAGGCGCCGGACAGAAGCGCCTCGGCAATCATCGGAAAAGTCGCGGCAAACCCGGCGTCATGGGCGAGGTCGGCATTTCGGACCATGGCGCCTATCCTTGTGCTGCCATCTGCCAGCATTTCGATGAGGTCCAGACCGAGCAGCCGGTTGAGGTCGATCAACTTGCCCGGATGAAGTGCCCCAGTCTTCATCAAGTCGACCAGATTGGTTCCGCCGCCAAGGTAGGCGGCATCGGGGGTCCAGACGGCAATCGCCTCTTCAACCGAGGCCGGGCGGAGATAATCGAACGGTTTCATGCGGATACCCTCACCTCTTCCTCCGCCATCCGGCGGCTGGCGTCCAGAACGGCCTCTGTGATGCCGTGATAGGCGGCGCAACGACAAAGATTGCCACTCATCCCCTCGCGGATGCGTTCGGGGTCAATGCCGGCCTGACCTTCAGCGATCAAGCCGACCGCGCTCATGATCTGACCGGGTGTGCAGTAGCCGCACTGAAAGCCGTCATGGTCAACAAAGGCTGCTTGCACGGGATGCAGGTGATCACCCTTGGCAAGGCCCTCGATCGTCGTCACTTCGGCACCGTCGAGCGTCACGGCCAGCGCCAGACAGGCGTTGATGCGGCGGCCGTCGACCAGCACTGTGCAAGCGCCGCACTGGCCACGGTCGCAACCCTTTTTGGTGCCGGGCAGCGCCAACCGCTCGCGCAGAAGATCAAGGAGGGTGACGCGGGCATCTTCCAGCGTCACGTCTCGGCGTGTGCCGTTGACGGTCAGGTTGATGGAGTGGGACATTCATCCTCCATTGGCTGTATAATGAGTGTTTCCGAAAGGCATCGCCTTCAGAACGACCAGTCCCGAGGGGCCCCTTTGCGGCTACGCGCGGAAATCAGGGACTCGAATCAGCGGCTCCAGCGTGCTATCTTTATACGGAGGCACCCTCCGTTTATCAATAAGGAATTTCGCGACGTGAATGAACAGCAGCGCAAACCTCGGTCGGACGGGCTGCGCAACCGCGAACGGCTGATCGAGGCTGCCAAGGAAGTTCTTGGCCAAGGGGGCCCGCAGGCCAGCCTTGAAGCCGTGGCACGCCGGGCCGGGGTTGGCATCGGCACGCTTTATCGCCACTACCCGACACGAGAGGCGTTGTTTCAAGCCGTCTACCGCCATGAGGTCGATCAGTTGATCAAACTGGCAGATGAATTGAAGAATGCAGCCGACGCGACTGAGGCGCTGCGGACCTGGTTGCACGCCGGTGTTGCTTTGGTCGCGACCAAACGCGGGATGCTGGGAGCGTTGGCCGTAGTGAAAACCGAGGCGTCTTCGTCGATGTATTCAGAGCTTTCGGCTCAAATGAAACTCGCCGTGGGCCAGCTATTGCACCGCGCGTCCTCGGACGGGACTTTGAGGACCGACATCAACGCCGATGACCTTCTGCAGACGATGTATGCCTTTTGTTACGCACGCCAACCGGAACCCGGCTGGGAAGCACAGGTCCTGCGGCTGCTGGATATCTTTCTCGATGGACTGAAACTGCAAGAAACGTAATGGCAAGGACACCCTGATGTCTTGGTGCTGGCCGATCCATGCGGAGGGGGCCGAGTGTCCCCACTGAATCGGTCTACCAACTGGGACTTTGTTATTCCATTTCTTGGAGGACGAAAAGCTGGCTGGAACGCCGGAGAAGCCCGCGGACCTCATTGTGAAGCTGCGGCAAGGTGAAGTGATTCATGGGTAAAGTAAGTCGGTTCAAGAGTCGGTGCGACAGATCGACGTGACGGTTCAGACCTACCATCAATGGCGCAAAGAGTATGGTGGCATGAACCAAGATCAACTGCGTCGACTGAAGGAACCTGAGGTCGAGAACCAGCGGCCGCGGCGCGCCGTCTCGGATTTGACCCTGGACAAGCTGATCGTAAGCGAGGTCGCACGAGAAAACTTCTGAGCTGTTCGCGCCGCCGTCAATGCATTGATCATGTGCGGCAGAGCCGTGGCGTGTCTGAGCGCTGGGTCTGCCGCACCTTGGGGCAGCATCGTTTTGTGCAGCGCAAGGTCCCTGCGGCCCGCCGGACGAAGAACGGCTGACCGAGGACATCATCGAGGTGACGCGCCAACACGGACGCTATGGCTATCGCGTGAGCACGGGCCTGCTGAACAAAGCTGGCTGGCACGTAAGTCACCAGCGGGTCGAGCGAATCGGGCGGAGTGAAGGACTTAAGTCCCGCGGAAGCAGGCAAGAAAAGGGCCGGCCTCGGCAGAACGGCGGATCCTGCATTCGGTTGCAGCCCGAACTTCCCAACCTTGCCCGGTCCGATGATTTCGTTCAGGACCGGCCACATGACCGCCGCGTATTTCGCACAGTCAACATCCTCGACGAGTTCACCAAAGCAGCGCTCTGGATCCGAGCCAGACGCAAACTCAATGCCACCGGCGTCGTCGATGCCTTGACAGACCTCTTCATCGTGCGCGAGCCGCCCGAATTTGCAAGGTCCGACAGTGGCGCCGAATTTATCGCCGAGAAGGTCCGCGTTTGGAGTGCATCAGTCGGGACAAAGACCGTCTTTATCGAACCGGGCTCACCCTGGAAGAACGGTTCATCGGGTTTACGCGGCTCCACCGGGGCGACGGTCCCACCTCATGCGAAAGCTTCAACATCCTACGAGAGGCCGCGATGCTGATCGAAAAAGGGCGACGTCACAACGACACTGTCAGTCCGCACAGCGCCTTGGGCTAC
>JANXPK010000780.1 GCA_025357355.1 Rhodobacterales bacterium | reverse complement strand
GCCAGCGCAAGGCAAGGGGGATTGGGCTGGGTACTGTGGTGAGGAAGGGGAGGCGACTGCCTGGGGTGGGCGCTGAAGGCGCCTGCCCGGGGGCAGGCAGGCGCCTCCCCGATAGGCTTTGGCCTATCGGGGAAGAGAAGGAAGGAAGGCAGAAGATGCAGGTTCAGTTCTGTACCGTTGGTCAGGCAGTGATTCCTTGAAGGGACATCAGGCTCTGAACGATGAAGGAAGTGGTTCGAGGTTCGGACCATTCAGGCCAGCGAGGTCACCCACAGGATCGTCGCGGCCTCGTCCGACAGGCTGACCACATTGTGCCCCATCGTCGCGTCGTAATAAACGCTGTCGCCGCGCCGCAGTTCGACCGGCTCGTAGAACTCGGTGTAAAGCCGGATCACTCCGGTCAGCACATACAGGAACTCTTCGCCGTCATGACGCACCCAGCCGTCGAACTCTGCCATCGACCGGGCCCGGATGGTGGCGCGGTAGGGCAGCATCTGTTTGCGCGACAGGCCACCTGCCAGCAATTCATGCTCGTAGGTCGCCGTCACATGCGCCTGACCGGAGCCCGCTTTCGTGACCGCCATCCGTCCCGAAACCTGCGCCCGGTCGGCGGGGGTGAACAGTTGCGGCACCGAGATTTTCAAGCCTTCGGCCAGCTTCTTGACCGCCTCATAGGTCGGCGACATCTGGCCGTTCTCGATCTTTGACAGCGTCGAGCGCGCGAGGCCGGCCTGCCGCGCCGCCTGATCCAGAGTCCAGCCCTGCGCCTTGCGCAGCTCGCGCACCCTTTGACCCAGGTTCAAAGGCTCTGCCGCAACCTCGCCACCGCTTTCGCGGGCGATGCGGATCAGGCGTTTGGGATCGGAATTGGTCATGCCCCCCCATACAGCGCCGCCGTTCCGCTGGCAACGAGGGGACAAATGCGGGTTGCGGGCGACGGACCAAGTCGCGATAAAGGCCGCAACCAGCATAGGAGCCGCGTGATGCGCACCACCAAGATCGTTCAGAAAATCCTGTCCAACTACGAGGGTGAAAACCCGGGCGTGAAGTCCAATCTGGCCCGCATGCTGATGGAAGGCAAACTGGGCGGCACCGGCAAGATGATCATCCTGCCGGTCGATCAGGGCTTTGAACATGGGCCCGCGCGCAGCTTTGCCGTCAATCCGGCCTCCTATGACCCGCACTATCCTTATCAGATGGCGATCGATGCCGGCCTGTCGGCCTATGCCGCACCCCTTGGCCCGCTGGAGGCCGGGGCTGATACGTTTGCCGGGCAAATCCCGACGATCCTGAAGGTCAACTCTGCCAACTCGCTGTTGCCGAAGGTGGCGCCCAGGACCCAGGCCATCACCGGGTCGGTCGATGACGCGCTGCGCCTGGGCTGTGCGGCGATCGGGTTCACCATCTATCCCGGCTCGTCGATGAGCCTTGAGATGTTCTCGGACATCGCCGAGATGCGGCGCGAGGCGGCGGCCAAGGGGGTGGCGACCATCATCTGGTCCTATCCGCGCGGCGAGGATCTGGACAAGGATGGCGAGACGGCGGCCGATGTCACAGCCTATGCCGCCCATATCGCGGCGCTTTTGGGCGCGCATATCATCAAGGTGAAGCTGGCCTCTGCCCATCTGAGCCAACCCGAGGCCAAGGCGGCCTTCGAAAAGGCCAAGATCCCGCTGGCAACGCAGGCCGACCGGGTGCGGGAATGCGTGCGGTCCGTGCTGAACGGGCGGCGGATCATCGTCTTTTCGGGCGGCGCGGCCAAGGGGGCCGATCAGGTGCTGGACGATGCGCGCGCGATCCGCGACGGTGGCGGCAACGGCTCGATCATCGGGCGCAATGCGTTCCAAAGGCCGCGGGACGAGGCGATGAAGATGCTGGCCCAGATGATCGACATCTACAAGGACCGCGCCTGAGGTTGAGGCGGTTTGCAATGCCGGAAAGCCTTGCAAATCGCCGGTTTTATGCGACGATACGGTATGAGCCCCCGCAAGAGGGGCCTTGATGAGGCAGAGCATGACCACCACTGTTGCGCGCCCCCGGATGGGCGGGATGTTTTACTTTGCCGCAGCCATCACGCTGGGCTTGTATTTCACATTCGCTGCCGTTCAGGGCGAATACGGGGTGTTTCGCCAGGTCCAGATCACCGATGAAGCCAAGGGGCTGACGTTGGAGCGGGACCAGTTGGCGGCCCAGCTTGCCGGGTTGCAGAACCTGACGCACCGGCTGTCGGACGGCTTTCTTGACGTCGATCTGCTGGACGAACAGGTCCGCGATGTGCTGGGCTATGTCCGGGCCGATGAGATTGTCATTCGCTGAAGCGGGTTGAGCAGACAAATGGTCCGAACCTCGGACCACCCACTTTATCGTTTAATTTCATATAGATAGATTTCTTTGTTAACCGGATTTTAAGGTTTGTGCGGCGGGTAGTCCCATGTTTTGGCGCGATAAAGCGGTGCGTTTGGCGCGGTCCCGGGTACGTTCGATCAATGACGATGACACGCCAAGCCTTGCCCGGAGCGCATGGCAGGCATGCGAGCGGCCTTAGCCCAAAAATAGGATTTTGCGTTTAATCACCGATCGGCTAAGGGTAGTTTAATGTTGAACTATCCCTAGCCGAAGTCGGGAGGACGCGCCCTTGGC
>JANXPK010000775.1 GCA_025357355.1 Rhodobacterales bacterium | reverse complement strand
CGAGCCTAACAATGGGTTCAATGTACCTCAATAATCTTGGGTGTGCCCTTCCTATAGCTCAAGTGATCTCTACTATCAACCGCTTCCCCACCGCTGTTGCGTCCTTCCTTAGCTTCTCGATGATGGGTTGAACTGATCTGCAGTCCAGTCGGGCAATGTCTGCCGCCTAGACCAAACCTTTCCACTTCGTTTATTTCCCAAACCCAACCCATTGAAACCAAACGCTTTTCAAAACCGTCCAGATCCGGACGCTAGCCGGTGACCAGGGGCATGACCTCATGCGCGCCCCGCCAGATCATCTCCAGTGCCACATAGACGATGATCAGAAGCCCGATATAGGCGATCCAGCGGTGGCGGTTCAGGACGTGGGCGACAAAGCTGGCGGCCAGCCCCATCAGGGCAATCGAGAGGCCAAGTCCAAAGACCAGCACCCACAGATGATCCCCCGCGGCCCCGGCAACGGCCAGAACATTGTCCAGACTCATCGAAACGTCGGCGATCACGATCTGCAGCGCGGCCTGCCGAAAGGTTTTGCCCGGCGCCCCCGCGGCGATCTGGCCGTCGTGGTCGATCTCCTGCCCGGTCAGCGCTTCCTCCGCCCGGTCCTGCTCGCCATGGGTTTCCCGCAGCTCGCGCCACATCTTCCAGCAAATCCAGACCAAAAGGACTCCGCCGCCCAGCAAGAGCCCGGTGATGGCCAGCAGCTTGACCGCGACCACCGCGAACAACACCCGCATGGCGGTGGCCGCGACGATGCCGAACAAGATCGCGCGGGCCCGCATCTCGCGCGGCAAACCCGCCGCCGCCATGCCGATGACGATCGCATTGTCGCCCGACAGCACCACATTGATGCCGATCACCTGCAAAAGCTCGCTCAGAACTTCGGGCGAGAAAATGTCCATGCGTTCCGTCCTGACAGGCTGATCCGCTGGGTAGGTAAGGCCAAGAGGCCACATAATCAACCTCCCAACTTGTGCTGAACCCTGATCCGCGCTACCTCGCCGCGATGTTGTCCTACCAGCATGGCTACCACGCCGGGAACCTCGCCGACGTCCACAAGCACGCGCTGCTGGCTTGGATGCTGGATTACCTGACGCAAAAGGACAAACCGCTCAGCTATATCGAAACCCACGCCGGTCGTGGCCTTTATGACCTGAGCGGGCCCGAAGCCGCGATGACGGGAGAGGCGGCGGCGGGCATTGCCCGATTGGAAACCCAGTTTCCACCTGACCACCCTTACCGCCGTCGTCTGGCCGAGGTCCACGCCCGGTTTGGGCCGACAGCCTATCCCGGCTCGCCCCTGATCGCGGCGCTGTCGTTGCGCGATGGCGATCCGATCCATCTGGCCGAACTGCACCCCCGGGAACTGTACGCCCTAGAGGCCAACCTCGGCCCATGGGGTGCGCATGTCCAGAAACGTGACGGGTTCGAGATGGCGCTGGCGCTTTGTCCACCAACGCCACGACGCGGCCTTACGCTGATCGACCCTTCTTATGAGGTGAAGGCCGACTACGACCGCATACCCAAACTGATCGGCCAGATCGCACGAAAGTGGAATGTCGGTATCATCACGCTGTGGTATCCGATCCTGGCTGACGCCCCTCACCGGCCGATGCTAACGGAATTGGGGCAAGCCTTCCCAGAGGCCCTGCGCTCCGAGGTCGCATTCCCGCCAGCGCGCGAGGGTCACCGCATGACCGGATCGGGAATGTTCATCATCAATCCCCCTTATGGCCTTGCCGACGAGGCCGCGCGCATCGGTCAGACCATTGGCAGCGCCTGAACCGGACCCTATGTTGCAGCCATGAGCCTACTTGCCGCCCTTTTCGCCCCCAGCCCGCCGCGCCTGACCGAGCCGGATGCACGGCTGGCCCTTGCCGCCCTTTTGGTCCGCGTCGCCCGCAGCGATGGCCACTACGCAACGGCCGAGGTCGAGCGTATCGACCGCATCCTGATGCAGCGCCATGGTCTTACCGCGACCGGAGCCGCATATCTGCGGACCGAGGCCGAAGTGGTAGAGGCGCAGGCCCCCGATACAGTCCGCTTCACCCGCGCGTTGAAGGCTGCCGGGCCGCTGGAAGACCGCACTTCTCTGGTCGAGGCGCTGTGGGCGGTGGCGCTCGCCGATGGGCAACGTGATGACGATGAAGACCGGGTGCTGCGGCTGGTGGCCAGTTTGTTGGGCCTGACGGATGTGGACTCGGCTTTGGCTCGGCAGAGGGTGCAGAGCAAATGATCGCTTCGTTGGGCATGTATGACCGCATCGAGGCGCAGCCGTCAAATGACCGCCTGTGGGCGCTGATCCGCGATGGGTTGCGGTTGCAGTGCCTGACCGCTCCCGATGCCTTGACCCGCGGTGCCGGGGCTTATTGGGACGCCTGGCTGTCGCCGGACCTGATCCTGTCGCAGACCTGCGGCTTTCCCTTTCGTGCCCGGTTGCATGATAAGGTGGCGTTGATCGGGACACCGGACTATGGCGTAGCGGGCTGTATGCCCGGCCACTACCGGTCAGTTTTCGTCGCGCGTGGTGCTGATCCTCGCGCAGCATTGGCCGAGTTTGACGGGGCAGCGCTCGCGTTCAACGAGGATCTGTCGCAATCAGGCTGGGCCGCGCCGCAGAACCATGCCCGCGCCCGTGGCCTGACCCTGGTGCCGCACCTGCGGACCGGCGGGCATGTGTTGTCGGCCTGCGCTGTTGCCAAGGGTCGGGCAGAGATTGCGGCAATTGATGCAGTGTCCTGGTCGATGATCCGGCAGTGGGACGGCTTTGCCGCCGGTTTGAAGGTGGTGGGACAGACTGACCCTACACCGGGCCTACCCTATATCGCGGCCAAGGGAACGGACGTTGGCCTGATGTTCGACATCATCGCCGCCGCCATCGCCGCGCTGCCGCCTGATGACCGCGCTACCCTGCGCCTGCAGGGCTTAGTTCGGATCGAACCTTCCGCCTACCTCGCCATCCCGACACCGCCCGCACCCGTGGCGCTTGGCCTGCGGGAATAGCGTCCAGATCTGGACGCTTGAAATGCCCATTGAAATCAAACGATTTTATCTGAAAATCTTCACACCCGCTTAACAATCGCCCGCATTTTGCCTTTTCCGAATACTTCCGCCGGAGGCATCCACCGCCGCTACGGGGTCCCGGGCTCGCCGCAAAGCGCGCGACCAATCACCGTACCCAATGGCAGATTCAGCTTGCTTCATCCCCCCCTCCTCCTCTATCCTACATTTGATCAAATTGCGCAGACGCCGTTCGGGCCTCTGCCGGGATCGACAAAAAGGGATGGATCAAGGGCATGATCCGACCTGCCTGCTGGGCCCCAAACTTGGGTCAGGTGTGGGCGGGGGTATGCCCTTTCTGATGTGACATGATGAAAGACTGGCTGAGAAAACACCCGGACGTCCGGACCATTCGCGTGGCGGCGGCGGACCTTAACGGGCAGGCGCGCGGCAAGCGGGTTCCGGCACGCTTTGCCGACAAGATCGTCAAAGACGGCACCCGCTTTCCGTTTTCGGTCCTGAACCTCGACATCTGGGGCGAGGATATCGACGATTCACCTCTGGTGTTTGAACAGGGCGATCAAGACGGCGTGCTGAAGCCGACCGAGCGCGGCTTCATGCCGATGCCCTGGTTGGAGGCGCCCACGGCCCTGTTGCCGATCTGGATGTTCCACGAAAACGGCACGCCTTATGAGGGCGACCCGCGCCATGCCTTGGCCCATGTCGTTCACCGCTTCAAGGCGCGCGGCCTGACCCCGGTCTGCGCCATCGAGCTTGAATTCTTCCTGATCGACGATAGCGGCAAGACCCTGCAAGTGCCGCCCTCGCCCCGTTCCGGCAAACGCCGCAAGGCCGCAGAAACCCTGTCGATCCGGGCACTTGACGTGTTCGACACCTTCTTCACCGACCTGTACGACGCGTGTGAGGCGATGGACATTCCCGCCGACACCTCCACCTCGGAAACCGGGTTGGGTCAGTTTGAGGTCAACCTGATGCACTGCGACGACGCCTTGCGCGCCGCCGATGATGCGTGGTTGTTCAAGATGCTGGTCAAGGGATTGGCACGGCGGCACGGCTTTGCGGCGTCTTTCATGGCCAAGCCTTACCCGGAATATTCCGGTTCCGGCCTGCACACCCATTTCAGCCTGATCGACGATGCCGGGCGGAACGTGTTCGACAGCGGCGGCCCGAAAGGCACTGCGATCCTGAAACAAGCCGTCGCGGGATGCCTTAACGCCATGCGCGACAGCACCCTGATCTTCGCGCCGCATCAGAACAGCTATGAACGTCTGGTGCCCGGCAAACACGCCCCCACCGCCGTGGGTTGGGGCTAC
>JANXPK010000754.1 GCA_025357355.1 Rhodobacterales bacterium | reverse complement strand
GCTTCAACTCCAGCGCGCCGGGGCCGGTCAAATCGGCCTCGCTCGACAAGCCCAGCATATGCCCGGCCGCGCCTTCTTCGACGCCCAGACACCCGAAATGGCGACCAGACCATGGTGCATAGTCGCGGCCACCGTTAGAATGCCATAGCATGGTCATCGGCAGGGCCCGGGCATTGCGCAGCGACAGGTAAAGATCGCCCTCCGCGGGCCGCGTCACCGCCGTCCAGCCCAGCCAGTGGCCCGGCGCCTCGATCCCTACCACGAAATCCTCGTGCCGCGGATTCCACGGATAGCGGGTCAGGTCGCTGGGGCCTGCGACGCCGGGAAACACATGCGGATCGGCACTTTGCGCCGGGTAACGCAGGGCAGAGCGTCCCCGCGCCGGGTCACTTTCCTGCGGGCTGGCCGGCGTCTCCCACCGAAGCTTGCCCGACGTACGGATCAGGCCGCCATTCTTGACCGAGACATTGGCATGGTTCGCCACCGGCAGACGCCCGCTGCCGCCGATGAAGCTGTGGCGCTGATAGACGAAGGGATGGCCGTCGGTGGCCATCAGTTCCTTGACCAGCGTCGCCCCGCGCACCGGGCGCGACAGCACCGCGCGCAGCATCCCCGCCTCGTGGGCAACCACCGTCCACGGCACATTCGCAGGCCAGCCGTGCATCGGCGAGCCGCCGTCAGACTGGGCAAACGGCGCACAGAAGAAATCGCCGCCCAGCGTCGCCAGATGGGGTGCTGCCTCTGGCGGCATCGCCTCACCGCTGATCACCCACGGCGCGCGGTGCAAGGGTGCGATTTGACGCCCGGCGTCCTCGACCGTGAAGCCGTCCAAAAGCCCCGTGCGGGCGTCGAAACCAAAGCTGATCCGTTGCGCCGCGGTCTGCATCATATCGCCAAAGCCTCTCCGGTAATGACGTTCTCGACGTCCTGGATCGACGAGGTTTTGGGACTAAGGTCGTCCGCCACGACGGTGCCGCGCCGCATCACCACCATGCGATCCACCACCTGAAAGACGTGGTGGATGTTGTGGGCGATGAACACGCAGGAATGCCCGGTGTTGCGGGCCTCGCGCACAAAGCGCAACACGCCCTGGGTCTCGGCCACGCCAAGGTTGTTGGTGGGTTCGTCCAGAATGATCAGGTCGCTGTCGAAATACATCGCGCGCGCAATGGCAACGGCCTGACGCTCGCCGCCCGACAAGGACCCGATGGCGGTGGTTGGCGGGATGTTCTTGGAAATACCGACCCGCCGCAACAGATCGGCCGCCACCGCGTTCATACGGTCCTGATCCAACCGGCCCAGCCACCGTGGCCCGGCGCGCAACTCGCGGCCCAGAAACAGGTTTCGCGCGATCGACAGCATCGGCACCAGCGCGCTGTCTTGATAGATCGTCTCGATCCCGGCGTTGATGGCGTCGTTGGTCGAGGTCATCGTCACCGGCTTGTCCTTGATCAGGATCTCGCCCGAGGTATAGGGCACCGCCCCCGACAACACCTTGATCAGCGTCGATTTTCCAGCACCGTTGTCACCCAGTAGCCCCACGATCTCGCCCTTGCGGATGGTCAGGTTGACGTCGCGCAAGGCATGGACGCGGCCATAGAACTTCTCGATGTGGCGCATTTCCACCAAAGGCGCATCGCTCATGATCAGGTTCCGGTATTATGCCGGCGTTCCAGCCCGGCGTGCAGTGCCATCATCCCCAGGATGATTGCCCCGATGAAAATGTTGTAGGCCAGACCCGGCACCCCGATCAGCACGATGCCGTTGCGCATCAGCCGCAGGATCAAAACCCCCAGAACGGTGCCGATGATGGTGCCGCGCCCGCCGGTCAGCACGGTGCCGCCGATCACCACCATGGCGATCACCTCCAGCTCATAGCCCGTGCCCGAATTGGGGTTGGCCGCCGACACCCGGATCGACGAGATGATCCCGGCAAAGGCCGCCATCGTCGCCGAAACCATGAACAGGATGACCTTGACCCGTTGAGTCTTGACCCCGCGGTTGCGCGCCGCACCCGGGTTGCCGCCGGTCGCCTGAACCCAGTTGCCAAACAGCGTCCGCGTCAGCACATAGTGGCAGATCAGCGCCAGAATAACGAACCAGATCAGGCTCATGTAGATCCGCAAACCGCCCGCGCCACCAATGTAGAAATCGCCGACGAGCACGCTGGCCAGCCACTGCTCATGCGCGTCCCAGGTGCGCTGCGGAAAGCCCGATGTCAGCAGCAAGGCGCTGCCACGTACCACCAAAAGCATGCCAAGTGTCACCAGAA
>JANXPK010000733.1 GCA_025357355.1 Rhodobacterales bacterium | reverse complement strand
CCGACATGACCGCCCTTGCCGTGTCGCGCCCCTCGCTGGTCGCAGCCGAGATGGCGCAGCGCTTTGACGCAAGGGCTGACCTGATTCACACACTTTTAGACGGCAACCACCTGCGAGTGCACCGGCCAGAGGCGGGCATGTTCACCTTGATCGACGTGCGGGCCACCGGCCTGTCGGGCGACGACTTTGCCCGCCGCTTGCTGGACGAAGAACATGTCGCCGTGATGCCCGGCGAAAGCTTTGGCGCCACGCTGGCGGGCTGGTTGCGGGTCAGCCTGACCCGGCCCGACGCCGAGATCACCGAGGCCTGCCGCCGCATCGCCGCGTTCACCGCCCGCCTGAAGGAGGACCGCAAATGAGCACAGTAGGCGAACGGCTGGTCGAGGGCCTGGCGGCACGCGGTGTCAAGGTGGTGTTCGGCATTCCCGGCGTCCATACGGTCGAACTCTACCGTGGCCTGTCGGGCAGCCCCATTCGCCATGTCACAGCGCGCCATGAACAGGGCTGCGGCTTCATGGCCGATGGCTATGCCCGGATCAGCGGCCAGCCGGGTGTTGCCCTGGTCATCACCGGGCCGGGCCTGACCAATACCCTGACCGCGATGGCGCAAGCACGCGAGGATTCAGTCCCGGTGCTGGTAATTTCGGGCGTCAATCGCCGCGACAGTCTTGGCCACGGCCTTGGCTTGCTGCATGAATTGCCCGATCAGGCCGCGATGGTGCGTGCGCTTTGCCCGACACGGCAGTTGACCGAGGCCACCGACCTTGGCGCCACCCTGGACTGGGCCTTTGGCCTGCTGACGTCGGGTCGCCCTGGTCCGGTTCACATCGAGATCCCGACCGACGTGATGACCATGCCCTGCCCCGATCTGGCGGCGCCGGCCCCGGTCGCCCAGCGCCCGGCGCCCGGTTTGGGCGATCTGCGGCAGGCGGCCACAATGCTGGACGCCGCCAGCAAGGTCGTCATTCTCGCGGGCGGCGGCTGCAAATCGCACGAAGCGGCCCTGCGTGCCCTTGCCGACAAGCTTGATGCGCCGGTGATCCAGACGGTCAACGCCCGCGGCCTGCTGCATCGCCATCCGCTTTGCGTTGCTGCCTCGCCCTGTACCGCGGCCGCCCACGCCCTGCTGCTGACCGCGGATCAAGTGCTGTCAATCGGAACCGAATTCGGCCCGACCGAGTATGACATGTACGGACGCGGCGACTTTCCCGACTTGTCCGACCAGATCCGCATCGACATCAGCGCCGAGCAACTGGCCCGCCGCCCCGCCGCCGTGCGCCTTTTGGGCGATGCCGGGGCAACGATGGCGGCCCTTTTGCCTTTGGTGACGCAACACTCAGCCGATGGCGCCGGGCGGGCAATGGCCGCTACCACCGCCGCCTGGGCCGAACTTGGCGACTTCAACCCGGCCTACCCCGGCATGCTGGCGATGGTCGAAGCGATCCGTTCCGCCCTGCCCCGCGCCATTCTGGTTGGTGACAGCACCCAACCGATCTATGCCGCCAACCTCTTTTACAGCCACGACCGCCCCGGCGGCTATTTCAATGCCGCCACCGGCTACGGCGCGCTGGGTTTCGGCCCAGGTGCGGCCGTCGGCGCCGCCCTAGCCGCCCCCGGCACCCGCGTCGTCTGCCTGATCGGCGATGGCGGCCTGCAATTCAGCCCCGGCGAGTTGCGCACCGCAGTCGACGAAAAGCTGCCCATCACCTTTGTCGTCTGGAACAACGCCGCCTTTGGCGAGATCGCCGACGCCTTGCGCGGTGCCAACACCGAAGTCATCGGTTGCCACCCCAGCCCCCTGCGTCTGGAACCCTTCGCCGCCGCTTGCGATCTGCCCTTCACCCGTGTGCCGCAAGACCCCGAAGTCCTGCACTGGGCGCTGACCCAACCCAGTGACGGCCCACGCCTGATCGAGGTCCGCGTCGATCGGTGAGGGCAGAATGGGGGTTTCACACCCCCAAACCCCCGTGGAGCATTTATGCCGAAATGAAATGGGAGCCAAGCTTCACTTTGGCAAAAATACTCCCGCCGGAGGCCCTGCGCCGAGCCGGTTGGCCACAGGCCAGAGGCGAGAAGAATGAAACGCGCGGAACGCGCTCCGCTGGATCTGCCGCTTCAACCTGCTCGGGCGATGCGGGCCTCAAGCACATCGAAGGGCAGGCCCGGTGCATCCTTGGCCACCCGGATCACCAGCGAGGTCTTCACCGTCGCGACATTCTCGGCTTTCAACAACTGCTCGGTCAGGAAGTTCTGAAAGCCCGACAGGTCCGGCGCCACGCATTTCAGGATGAAGTCGATCTCGCCATTCAGCATGTGACACTCGCGCACCAAGGGCCAGGCCCGGCAGCGCGCCTCGAACGTCGCGAGATCCGCCTCGGCCTGCGAGGTCAGCCGCACCATGGCGAAGACCTGCACCTCGAACCCCAGTTCGCGGGCATTGATGTCGGCGTGATAGCCGCGGATATACCCTGCCGCCTCCAGCACCCGCACCCGGCGCAGGCAGGGCGGCGCTGAAATGCCGACGCGTGAGGCCAACTCGACATTGGTCATCCGGCCGTCGCCTTGCAGCTCAGCCAGAATCCTGCGGTCAATCTGATCCAGTTTGGCGGCCATTTGGTCTTCCTTTGGCATTTCCTTAAGCCTTCACCGCTCTTTGCGCAATAATATTTCACGGCCACGCAAGAAATCTCCGCATACCTGCTTTGCTGCCATCGCCTTGCCCGCCCCTGCCGGTTTGCCTATATCGGGCGGGCAAACAGGGGGCGGATATGGGCGAGACGCGACACACACGGGTTCTGATCATCGGCTCCGGCCCAGCTGGCTATACCGCCGCCGTCTATGCCGCCCGCGCCATGCTGAGCCCGATCCTGGTGCAAGGCATCACCCCCGGCGGCCAGTTGACCATCACGACCGAGGTCGAGAACTGGCCCGGCGACACACATGTTCAGGGCCCCGACCTGATGATCTGCATGCAAGAGCATGCCAAAGCGATGGGCGCCGACGTCATCACGGACATCATCACCAGTCTTGATCTGCGACGCCGCCCCTTCACCGCCGGATCCGACAGCGGCACCGTCTACACCGCTGATGCCGTGATCCTTGCCACAGGTGCGCAAGCCAAGTGGCTGGGGTTGCCCAGCGAAGAGAAGTTCAAGGGGTTTGGCGTCTCGGCCTGCGCGACCTGCGACGGATTTTTCTACCGTGGGAAAGAGATCGTGGTGATCGGTGGCGGCAACACCGCTGTGGAAGAGGCGCTGTTTCTGACCAATTTCGCCACCAAGGTCACGCTGATCCATCGCCGCGACACTTTGCGCGCTGAAAAGATCATGCAGGACCGCTTGTTCAAACACCCGAAGATCTCGGTCCTGTGGAACCATGATGTGACCGAGGTGCTGGGCACCGCAGCCCCCCTTGGTGTCACGGCTGTGCGCGCCCGCAACACAAAGACCGGCGAGACGCAGGATATTCCCTGCGCCGGTTTCTTCGTCGCCATCGGCCATGCGCCGGCGTCGGAACTGGTGAAAGACCAGTTGCCCCTGCACAACGGCGGCTACGTCGTCGTCGAACCCGGCAGCACCCGCACCGCCATTCCCGGCGTCTTTGCCGCCGGTGATCTGACCGACCATCATTACCGCCAGGCCGTGACCTCCGCCGGGATGGGCTGCATGGCGGCCCTTGACGCGGAACATTGGCTGGCCGAACAGGAATAGGGGTGCCGGGCTGAAGAGCCTTGGCAAACGGTATCCGCTCCATCTGATCAAAGGCAGGACAAGGTCCTGCACGCAGGGGTTTCATGCGGCATTTTCGCCCTTTTTTTCGCTCAATTCCCGGTCTTGGGTTGATATTCCGCACGATCCTAGTCTAAAGCCGCGCGAGCGTGCGGCAGTCAGCCGCCCCCCTAAACAGACGCCCAGCCTCAAAGAGAGCCAAAGATGTCGATTTCCAATCTTGCCCCCATTCCCGAACTGTACGTTTCCCAAGCTGCCGCCGCCAAGCTGAAGATCGAGGCCGGCAACCTGCCGTCCTGGGACCTGACCGCCCGTCAGGCCTGCGACGTTGAACTTTTGATGAACGGTGGTTTCCATCCCCTGCAAGGCTTTCTTACCGAGGCCGATTATAACGGCGTTGTCGAAAACATGCACACCGCCGACGGCGCGCTGTGGCCAATCCCGATCACCCTCGACGTGTCCGAGAAGTTTGCCGACACCGTTGCCAAGGGCGGCAAGATTGCGCTCCGCGATGCCGAAGGCGTCATTCTTGCGGTGATGACCGTCACTGACCGCTGGACCCCGAACAAGGCCAACGAGGCGGCCAAGGTGTTCGGCGCCGATGATGTGGCGCATCCGGCCGTCAACTACCTGCACAACGTCGCCGGTCCGGTCTATCTTGGTGGCCCAATCGAAGGTTTGCAAGCGCCGATCCACTATGACTTCAAGGCTCGCCGCGACACCCCCAACGAGTTGCGCTCCTATTTCAAGAAGGTCGGCTGGGACAAGGTCGTGGCCTTCCAGACCCGCAACCCCTTGCACCGCGCCCACCAGGAACTGACCTTCCGCGCCGCGCGTGAGGCGCAAGCCAACCTTCTGATCCATCCCGTCGTCGGCATGACCAAGCCCGGCGACGTCGACCATTTCACCCGCGTGCGCTGCTATGAAGCCGTGATCGACAAATACCCGCAATCGACCACCACCATGTCGCTGCTCAATCTGGCGATGCGCATGGCTGGCCCGCGTGAGGCGGTCTGGCACGGGCTGATCCGCAAGAACCACGGCGTCACCCACTTTATCGTTGGGCGCGACCATGCCGGACCCGGCAAGAACAGTCAGGGCAAGGATTTCTACGGCCCCTACGACGCCCAGACACTGTTCCAGAAGCATGAAGCCGCGATCGGCGTGAAAATGGTCGATTTCAAACACATGGTCTATGTGCAGGAAAAGGCGAGCTATTATCCAGCCAATGAAGTGCCGGCGGGTTGCACCATTCTGGACATTTCCGGCACCGAACTGCGCCGCCGTCTGCGCGAAGGCGTCGACATCCCGGCGTGGTTCTCGTTCCCCGAGGTCGTCGAGCAATTGCGCAAGACCGCCCCTGCGCGTAACAAGCAGGGCTTCACGGTGTTCTTTACCGGCTTGTCGGGTTCCGGCAAATCCACCATCGCCAACGCGCTGATGGTCAAGCTGATGGAGATGGGCGGACGTCCGGTGACCCTCTTGGACGGCGATGTGGTGCGCAAGCACCTGTCGTCCGAGCTTGGGTTCAGCAAGGAGCACCGCGACATCAACATCAAGCGCATCGGCTATGTCGCGTCCGAGATCACCAAGAACGGCGGCATCGCCATCTGTGCGCCCATCGCGCCCTATACCGCCACCCGTCGCGCCGTGCGCGAGATGATCGAGGCTTACGGCGCCTTCATCGAGGTCCATGTTGCGACCTCGGTCGAAGAATGCGAACGCCGTGACCGCAAGGGCCTTTACAAGCTGGCCCGTGAAGGCAAGATCAAGGAGTTCACCGGGATTTCAGATCCCTATGAACTGCCGACTAATGCCGAACTGGTGGTGGACACCGAAGGCGTGGACGTCGACCACTGCGCCCATCAGGTCATCCTGAAGCTGGAAGGCATGGGTCTGATCCGGGCCTGACGACGGCGCCAGGGGGGAAGATGTGAAGATCGCGACCTTCTGGCATTCCGGCCGCCTGCGCAACCTGGAGAGTCTGAGCCTTGCCTCCTGGCTTGAAATCGGGGCCGAGGTCGACCTTTATCACTTTGGCCCGGTCGAGGGTGTGCCCGAAGGGGTGCGCCTGCGACCCGCCGCCGAGGTCCTGTCGCAGGATTATCTTGCCCGTCTGGTGCCGCTGTTGCGGGCGGACCGGCGCACCCGGCAACCGTTGATGAACTATTCCGACCTGTTCCGGATCAAGCTGCAGGAACACGCTGCAGGGGTCTGGCTCGACTGCGATGTGATCCTGTTCCGGCCGTTTCCGTTCGATCCCGCCAAACCCTTGTTCGCCTGGGAAGATCGCCACCGCATCGGCAGCCCGGTGTTCTACCTGCCGCCGTCCAGCCCCTTTATTTCTGATTACCTGAAGGTGCTCGACGATCCCCGTCTGATGCCGCATTGGCTGGGGTTCAAGCGCCGGGTCCTGAAACCCCTGCTGTGGAAACTGCAAAGCCGCGCCTGGACACCGCCCGATCTGGGCCTGACGATCTACGGCAACGACGCCTTCACCCGGCTTGCCATCAAGCACCGGATCACGCGATTTGCCCTGCCACCGCGCAGCTTTTATGCCTGGAACGCCGTGGAAACGCGGCGGTTCTACGACCCTGCCTGTGCAGAGCGACTGGAAGACGACCCGGCGGCATATGGCCTGCACATCCACCACAAGTTCGACCCGATCCCGCGTCCCAGTCCTACCAGCCTTTACGGACGCATGCTGGACCGCTTGGCTCCGCGCTTGCCGAAGCTGACATGGCTGGACGCTTGACAGGGACAGGCCGAGGCGAAGCTCAGCCGCATTCGGCCCGCCTGCCTCAATGCACTGAAACCGGTGCCATGTCGTGCTGACGGGCCAAAGCGAACGCAAGTTTGCGGTCGGCGACCAGAGCCAGACGATCGCCATTCGGGCGATGCACGGCGTAAATGGTCTCGAACCCCTCGGCTTGCGCACGCAACTCGTCCGGCAAGTCCGCCACCAGAACCGGGCGCACATAAACGATCGCACGTTCATCTGCCGGAAGATTTGGGTATTTCACGTCCATATCCTGCCTCCTTTCATTTTCTGCCGATACGGATGGTCTGCACCACCGTCTCGGGCGCCTGCCGCTTCAAGTCGATGTGCAAAAGCCCATGTTCCAGATGGGCACCCGCCACTTCGACCCCATCGGCCAGAACGAAACTGCGCTGAAACGCCCGGGCCGCGATGCCCCGATGCAGATAGACCCGTTCCGTCACATCTTCGGCCTGCCGCCCGCGCACTACCAACTGCCGGTCCTCGACCGTGATGGCAAGATCCTCTTCGCAAAACCCCGCAACCGCGAGGGTAATGCGGTAGTAATTCTCGGACGCCGCCTCGATATTGAACGGCGGATAGCCTTCGGACGCGGTTTTGGCGGTACGCTCCACCAGCCGTTCAAGCTGTTCAAATCCCAGTAGGAACGGATGGGAGCCAAAGCTCAGTTTCGTCATGGTCATGCCCTTTGCAAGCGACATTCGGCAAGGACAGGCCCGCAACGGCACCCGTCCTCCTGAATGGAATATGGGGCCGCTTGCGGCTGCCTGCAAGTGTGCCCGCAAAGGCGATTTACCGGGTTGGCCGCTGAATTTGCCGCAGATTCTTCCCCGCGCCGGTCCGAATCACTATATCTTGACCAATGAGACAAGAATGGACCGCGACCCTGACATGAATGCGTCAAACGAGCTGAATTTCGAAGACATGCTGCGGATCCGGCTGGGCGTGCTCAAACGCGAGCATCGCGATCTGGATGACGCGATCCATGCCCTGCAGGAAAGTGCGCGCGCCGATGCGCTGACGCTGCGACGGCTGAAAAAGCAGAAGCTGGCGCTGAAAGACCATATCGTGAAGATCGAGGATCAGCTTATTCCCGACATCATTGCGTGAAACCGCCTCCGGCGGGAGTATTTGGCAAAGGCCAAATGGCCTTGGCTTGCCCTTGGACCTGCGCCGCGCTAGGTGAAGCCGAAACCGGAGGCTGATATGGTGACAGAGGTCGGGATCATCATGGGCAGCCAGTCGGACTGGCCGACTATGAAAGAGGCGGCGGCCATTCTGGACGAATTGGGCGTGGGGTATGAGACCAAGATCGTCTCGGCCCACCGCACGCCCGACCGGCTGTGGGACTACGGCAAAGCGGCAGTGGCGCGCGGGCTCAAGGTGATCATTGCCGGGGCAGGCGGTGCGGCACATCTGCCGGGCATGATGGCCTCCAAGACCCGGCTGCCGGTGATTGGCGTGCCGATGCTGACCAAGGCGCTGTCGGGGGTCGACAGCCTTTATTCCATCGTGCAAATGCCGCGCGGCTATCCGGTGGCGACCATGGCGATCGGCGCGGCGGGCGCGGCCAACGCCGGGCTCCTGGCGGCGGGCATTCTGGCGCTGGGCGACGCGGATCTGGCGACGAGGCTGGACGCCTGGCGCGCTTCGTTGTCGGACATGATCCCCGAAGAGCCCTCCGATGCCTGATGTGCTGGGCCAGGGCGGCACCATCGGCATATTGGGCGGCGGGCAACTGGGACGGATGCTGGCGGTGGCGGCCTCGCGGCTGGGGTTT
Source organism: Rhodobacterales bacterium (assembly GCA_025357355.1). GTDB lineage: Bacteria > Pseudomonadota > Alphaproteobacteria > Rhodobacterales > Rhodobacteraceae > Stagnihabitans. Next base: position 7,385 of record JANXPK010000733.1, on the reverse strand, counting down.
CGTACGCATATCTTTGATCCCGCCGCCAATCCGCCCGCCGCTGACGTCGCCCATGCGCTGACCACCGCTCCCTATGACGATGCCGCCGCCTTACGCGCCTTTGCCGACGCGGTCGATGTCATCACCTATGAGTTCGAGAATATCCCAACCGCAGCACTTGACCTTTTGGAGGCCATGCGTGCAGTCCGCCCCGGACGCCGGGCCTTGGCGACCTCGCAGGACCGGCTACTGGAGAAGGCATTCCTCACCGGTTTGGGCCTGACCTGCGCGCCCTATGCCGCCGTGGGGTCGCTGGCCGAACTGACGGCTGCCGTGGCCCGGATCGGCACGCCCGCCATCCTGAAGACCACCCGGTTCGGCTATGACGGCAAAGGTCAGGTTCGGCTGAATTCTCCACAGGACGCCGCAGCCGCCTGGGCCGCCATGCAGGATGCCCCTTGCGTGCTGGAGGGGTTTGTCACCTTCACCCATGAGATCTCGGTGATTGCCGCCCGCGGCCTTGACGGTTCGGTCGCCTGTTATGACCCCGGCCAGAACGTCCATGAAGGCGGCATCCTGCACACCACCACCCTACCCGCCCGCCTGACGCCCGCCCAGCGGACCGACGCCGTGCTGATGGCGGCCAAGGTATTGAACGCTTTGGATTATGTCGGCGTTCTGGGGCTGGAGCTGTTCGTGACAGAGGCCGGTCTGATCGCCAACGAAATCGCCCCCCGCGTCCACAATTCCGGCCATTGGACCCAGAACGGCTGCGCCGTAGATCAGTTCGAACAACATATCCGTGCCATCGCCGGCTGGCCCTTGGGCGACGGCTCGCGGCATTCGGATGTGGTGATGGAAAACCTGATCGGCGACGACATAATGCACCTGCCCGCCATCGCGAAAGAACGCAACGCCGCCATCCACCTTTATGGCAAGGCCGAAGCGCGGCCCGGCCGCAAGATGGGCCACGTCAACAGGGTCAGGCCGTTGGGACACTAGAGCCCGATGTCCCTTCAGGGAAACACTGCTCGGCCAAAGGTACAGAGTCTGAACCCGCTCCTCTCCTTCCCTTCCCCGACAGGCCAAAGCCTGTCGGGGAGGCGCCCACCCCAGGCAGGCGCCTCCCCTTCGTTACCACAGTGCCCGACCCAATCCCCTTTGCCTTGCCGCTGGCGCGCGGCGGCAATCGGACCGATGAAGACTCCCCCGGAGCCTTCATCAGCCGGTCCTCTGGTGCGGGTGGCGAAAGCAGTCATGCCGCCAAAACCGCCGGTTATCGCGTCTTTGCCGCGGCGGCAAATTCGCTAGCGCTCCCTTTCAAAAATGATCAGCGACCAGACCATCCGTCCGCCAATGTCTCAACCTAAGGCGTTAGCACGCTGGAGCAGGGCCGCGTGCAACCTGCATCGGTCCTGTCAAAGCGCGCTGACCCCCTTGCGTCAGCCGATATAGTCCCAGCCATTGAAGAAATCATTCACGGCCTGGCTCAGCCAGTCGGTGAGGTTGAACACAAAATCCTTGGCCGTCAGCGTTGCGTGATCGACATTGCGCAAGGTCACCGTCTCGCCATTGAAACTGATTGTGGTGTTCGCCCCGTGCTGGCTGATCTGCAGATCGGACAGTTGGTGCGGCGGGCCGAAGATCAGCAGCTTGTCGACGCCCACCGCGAAATCGGTCACGACGTCGCTGCCCTCCCCGGCGGCGAAGACAAATGCGTCGGCGCCCGCGCCGCCCCCTTGCGTGTCATCGCCAGGCCCCGACCAGATCAGGTCGCTGCCTCTGCCACCGTAAAGCCGATCGTTCCCGGCGCCGTCGAACAGCACATCTTTGCCCAGACCGCCATAGACCAGGTCATCGCCTGTCCCTGAAACGATCAGATCGGCGCCCGCTCCGGCGGTTATGGTGTCAGAGCCGCCCAGATCTTCGACAAAATCGCGCCCCGCGCCGGTATTGACCGCGTCTGCCCCGCTTGACAGCACGACCAGATCATTGCCGGTGAACATCGACTGCACCAAGGCGATGTCGTCGGTGTTCGAGGCCGACTGCGCCGCCGCGGCAAAATCGGTGCCGCCGACCGCAAAGCCAACCGCCGTGAACGCGGGCTGCGATGACGACGAGATCGTCATATAGTCCATCGTGCCGCCAATCGGCAGCCCGTTCAGATTGGGGCTGAGGTCACTGCCGCCATAACTCAGCACGTTGCTGCCGCCCCATTGATCCACAACAACATGATCAATCACCACTTGCTGGTCCGGAATGTGAATCGGAACGGACAGGAAACTGAAGTCAATGCCGGGGATCGGGATGGTGACCTGCGGCAAGGTCACCGCAACATGCCCAGGCAGGAACCCGGCGTGGAAATTGACGGCGTTGATGTCAAATGCGCTGTTGAAGGCAAAATAGGTCATGGCCCGCGCTCCTCAAGGTATGCCGGTGTCAACTCTATCATCCGGCGGACCGCTCCGCCAATTTCCTAAACCGATCTGGGCGGGTTGGCGCCGGGCAAGGGGTCCGTCCAATCAAAGCCCGCCCAAGCCTCGCGCCTCATTGCTCGCCAAAGGCCGTGCGGACGGCATCGGCGAGTGTCAGCGCGCGGTCAAACCGACCATGCTCCAGAAACTGCACGACCTGAGCGATCACCACGGGGTTCAGCATCAGGAAGGTATGGCTGACCGGCAGCACGATATGGTCCGACCTCCCCGCGACTTTGGTGCGTTCGACACTGACCTTGCCGTCATTCGGCCCCGGCACCAACGCCCCGCTCAACGGGTTCAGCGCAACGTTGCCCGCGATGATGCCCAAGGAATAGTCGGGCGGCGGCAGGGTCAGGTGCAGGCCGCTGGTGCCCAGTTGCTGCCCCGCCGGTCCCATCAGCCACTGAAACACCGTCCAGTCGCCCAAAACGTCCACAATCTCCGAACCCTTGTTGGGCGGCGCCAGCATGACAACCCGGCCCATCTGCGCCGGCCGGTTTTGAGCCAGCCACAGCCGGAGCAGAATGCCCCCCATCGAATGGGTCACGAAATGCATCCGGCCCTCGGCCTTGGCCACCGCCTCGCCCACCACCGACACCAGATCGCCCACGGGCGCCTTGGTCGATCGGCAGCCCTGATTGATCACCAGATGCCCGCGCGCCCTGAGCGCCCGCGCCATCAGCCGCCATGAGCCTTCGCCACGCGCCAGCCCGTGCAACAGAACCACCGTGTCTCGCGCCGTTTCCCTCAGCCTTATGTGCGTCTGCGCACCGCGAGCAGCAAGTGCCGCCTTGCAGAAGAAAACGGATTGGCCTAAGACGCCCTTGCCGGACAAGCCGTCCGGTATTCTCAGGGCGGGGCGCAATTCCCCACCGGCGGTATAGCCCGCGAGCGCCCTTCCTCGGAAGGGGTCAGCAGATCCGGTGTAACTCCGGGGCCGACGGTATAGTCCGGATGAAAGAGAGTGTCGGCGACCTGCCCAGTCACGGGCGGGTTTCTGGGCATATCCCCCTGATTTATGTGGTCGAAAAGGAGACAGACATGAATCAGACGAACTTCCGAACTCACGTGCTGAAAGGCGCGCTTTACATGGTGCTGGCAGGCATCTGCTTTGCCGCCGCCAATGCCATCACTTATCACGTCACCGCGCGGAGTGACTGGGGAGGGCTGGGCTTCAAGGCGCAGTCCGACACGTTCTGGCAATATGCCATCGCGACCGTATTTTCGGCGCCTTTCATCCTGCGCCATGGGTTGGTCGGGCTGAAAACCGCGCGCCCGGTGCTGCACATCGTCCGGGTCATCGTATCGGCTTTGGGCGTGCAGGCCTTTGTGCTGGCCGTCGCTGCGCAGACCCCGATCTGGCAGATCATCTCGCTGGTGATGACTTCCCCGATCTTCGTGCTGATCGGTGCGGCGCCGTTCCTTGGCGAAAAGGTTTCGCCGCCGCGCTGGATCGCTGCGGGAATAGGCCTTGCGGGGGCGACGATCGTCTCGGGTCTTTGGACCTCGGGGCTGACATGGTCGATGGTCTATCCGGTGGCCGCAGCCATTCTTTGGGCGGGGTCGTCGCTGATGACCAAGGTGTTGACGCGGACCGAGTCTGCGCCGTCCATCACCCTTTGGCTGCTGCTGCTGTTGACGCCCATCAATGCGGGCCTGTCGGCTCAGGCAGGGTTCGAATTGCCCTCGACCCAGATTCTGGCTTGGCTGCTGGGTGGCGGCATCATCATGATGGCGGCGCAATTTTTGCTGACATGGTCCTATGCCGCAGCCGACGCTGCCTTTGTCCAGCCGTTCGATGACCTGAAGCTGATCAGCAATATCCTGATTTATGGCGTCTTCTTCGGCTATTGGCCCGAGGGGAACATCTGGGGCGGTGTGGCGATGATCCTGTGCGGCACGCTCTATCTGCTGTGGTCGGGCCGCACGGCCCCGCAGCAGGCCGTGACCGCCGCCTAACCACTGGACAAATGCGCGCGGGCGCATCAGCGTGGGGAGCATGGCTTCTCGTTCCCCCCGCCTTGCCGCCCGCGCGCTGATTTTGCAGGACAACCGCCTGCTTCTGGTGAACGCCTATCCTGGCGGGCGCTCAGATCTGTGGTGTGCTCCCGGTGGCGGGGCCGAGGTTGGCGCCTCGCTGCACGACAACCTGATCCGTGAAGTGCACGAAGAGACCGGGCTGACCGTGGCCGTCGGCGAGCCTGCCCTGATCAACGAATTCCACGATCCCGCCACCGGCTTTCATCAGGTCGACCTGTTCTTTCGCTGCACCATCACCGGTGGCACCATCGACCCGTCCTGGCGCGACCCCGGCCGCGTCGTCACCGACCGCCGCTTCTTTGCCCGCGACGAGCTTGCCCGCATCCGCTTCAAGCCCGACAGTCTGCCGCGCGCCGCCTGGGACGGCGGCTTTCTCTACGACACCCTAGAGCGGCTGATCCGATGAGGGGCTTGCCAGATGAGTACGGCGTTCGTCAAGGAAGGCGACGGCGCGCTTGATCCCCTGCCCGATCTGCCGCTGTCACCGCACGCGAACTTCGTCACCCCACGCGGTCTGGCCGCCTTGCAGTCCCGCCTGCGCGCCCGGCAAGCCGACCTTGCCACGCTCAAAGCCCGCCCCGACCGGCTTGACAAGCTGCCCGAGGCCGCCGCCGAGCGCGACATCCGCTATCTGGAAGCGCGTCTGCGCACTGCCATCGTGTCTGATCCCGCGGCCCTGCCCCTGACCGAGGTCGCCTTCGGTCTGCGCGTCACGGTCAGCGACGGCACCAACGAAACCAGTTATGAGATCACCGGCGAGGATGAGGCCGATGCGCCCCTGCACCGCATCGCCCCGCAGTCGCCGCTGGCCCGCGCCCTGATCGGTGCCCGGGTTGGGGACGAGGTGCTGTGGCGCAAACCCTCCGGCCCGGTCACCCTCACCATCGTGAAAATCGCCCATGCCGATCCGCAGCCTTGACCGGGTTGCCGACCGCGCCATCGTCGACGCCCACTTCGCCGCCTGCGCCGACTATGTGCGGCTCGAGCGTGACACGGGTCCCGGCCCCGAGGTGACCCAAGCCTACTTCACCGACATTCCACCCGGCAGCGATCCCGCTGCCAGCCTGCACCTTGGCCTTTTCGCCCCCGCTCTGATTGGCATTGCCGAACTGTCCTTCGGCTTTCCAACTGCCAGCGACGCCTATATCGGCCTCATGCTGATAGCCCCCGCCGCACGTGGCACCGGCGCCGGGACGCGCCTGCTGCGCCATCTTGAAGCCACGGCCCGCAGCCGCGGCGCGACCATGCTTTACCTCGGCGTTCTGGACGCCAACCCCCGTGGTCGCGCCTTCTGGCAAAGGGTGGGCTTCACCCTCGCCTTGCCCAACCGCTTCGTGACCATTGGCGGCAAGACCCAGCTCGCCCACCGCTTGGGCAAACCCTGTAACTTACCGCCGCCAGAAGACTGGCGCCGAGGCAAGCCCGACCCCGCCCAGAACCATGGCCGCCGCCAGCCAGAACCCCGGCCCCGGCTCTTCTGCAATCAACGCAGCCCCACCCAGCGCCGCGATCAGCGGCACCGACAGTTGCGCCACCGCCGCCCGCCCGGCCCCCAGTTGCGGCACCACCCGGTACCACAGCGCATAGCCCAGGCCCGAGGTCACCCCGCCCGACACCATTGCCAGCGCCACTCCCGCCCAGGTCCATGCACCCGGCAAGACCATCAGCACCACCAACCCGACAGGCAGCGCCAGCAGAAAGTTCCACGCCGTCGCCGCCAAGGCATCGCTTTGCCCCCGCCCGGCCAGCGAATAGACGCCCCATCCCACGCCCGCGACGGCCATCGTCACCTCCGGCACCACCGCGCCACCCTTGGGCGCCAGCAGCACCGCCAGCCCGATCAGCGCCAACCCAGCCCCGCCGACCCGCCTGAGCGGCAGCCTTTCGCCAGCCATGACCGCGCCAACAAACATCGTCATCTGCACCACCCCAAACAGGATCAGCGCGCCCGTCCCGGCATCCAGCGCCAGATAGGCCGCCGAGAATGCGAACAGATAGACCAGCAGCCCCATCACCCCATTGCGCCGCCCGCGCCACCCCGGCCATAGCCTGCCGCGCCATGCCAGCAGTACCGCCAGAACCACTGCCCCGCTGGCCAGCCGCACCACTGCGAACACCACCGGGTCAATCCGCCCCGCCCCTACCGCCATCCGGTTCAAGACCGAATTGGCGGCGAATGCCAGCATGGCCAGACCCGTCAGCAACATCAGACGCATTGCGCTCTCCCGCTCTGTCAAAGATGTTGGCGGATCAGGTTGCTGCGGTGCCGAAACACGCTTTCGTCGTCATAGGGCGCACCATCGCGGGCCGCCCGTGCGATCAGATCCGCAAGCCGCGGCCGATCCGCCGCCAGCGCCGCCACCGCCCCGGCCGCCGCGGCCACATCATCGGGCGCCACCAGCACCCCGCCGCCACGCGCCGATATCAGGTCGCGGGCATAGGCGCCGCCATATCCGACGATCGGGCTGGCCGAAATCAGCGCCTCGATCAGGTTGCGCGGGCTTTCCGGGGTCTTATGACAGAACAGGAACACCTGCGCGTCCCGAAAGGCGCGCAGCACCGCTTGCCGGTCGGCGGTAAAGCCGGGCAGGCTGACCCGCCCTTCCAATCCTGCCGACCGCACCCGTGCGCGCATCGGTTCCAGCATCTGACCATCCCCCATCCAGCTGGCGCGAAAGCAGAGCATGAAATTCCTCGCCAAACGCCCCGAGCCGCGCTTCAAGCCGCCCAAGGCCGTGAAGCAGCCGGTTGTAGCCGATTACCGCCGGTATCGCCGCGAACAACCCGAGCGCGGTGGCAAACAGCGCCTCGGCGATCCCCGGGGCGACGACGCCGAGCGAGGTGTTCTGCGACGCCGCGATTGCGCCGAACGCGCGCATGATCCCCCAG
>JANXPK010000721.1 GCA_025357355.1 Rhodobacterales bacterium | reverse complement strand
CGCGCTAAAGCTGATGCCAGCTGCCGTTGCCGCCGTATTCGGCGGGGTCTGGGTGGTGCAACGGCTGCCGGAGAAGGCTTTCTTCAGCTTCGTCACATGGTCGCTGTTGATCATCGGGGCCGATCTCGTGGTCAAGGGGCTGACCGGGTCCGATCCGCTGGTCATGATCTTTTCCAGCGTGGTGTGATCAGGCGGGGTTGCCCTTGGCGGGCAGCGTGTCCTTGGTCGTTTCGAAATTGTCACCAGAGCCGACAAGGCAGGTCAGGCCGCTGGGCAGAGTGACGGTCATGGTCCAGGTGCCGGTCTGGGATGAGGCGTAAAGCTCCATCACGGTATTGTCCGAGGCAAGGCCAATACTGCGCCGCGCTTCGCCGTATTTCCGGGCGAGTTGGTCGGCCACCAGTTGATGGGCGGCGCATTGCGGTTCGGCGTGCAGGGAGCCGGGGATGAAGATCAGTCCGGCCAGACCAAGCGACAGGGCAAACAGGGTACGATCCATTGCGGCCTTTCCAGGGGATGCGGCGTCGAAATGGTGGCGCGGCCGGGCCCCTTGTCTGAACGGCGCCGATTTGGCGTCACGAACAAGGCTGCGCCGGGAATGCCAAGAATTGGTTAAGCGGGCGTGCAGGTGTCTGACGCGAACCGGCGTGGTTCGGGATGGACAGGCGCGAGATTTTCCCTAGGGTGCGGCACAGCGCGGTCGTTCGGGCCGGGGCGCGAGGGGGTTGCGATGGTCTGGCTGGTGATCGGTATACTGCTATGGGCCTATTCGCACCTGATGAAGCGGGTGACGCCGGGCCTGCGGGCGAACTTTGGGGACGGGGCGGGCAAAGGCGTTGTCTCGGTTCTGTCGCTGTTGGCCGTGGTAGCGATGATCTATGGCTACAAGCACGCCGATCTGGTCCAACTGTGGACCCCGCCGGATTTCATGCGCCATATCAACAACCTGCTGATGGTGATTGCGGTCATTCTGGTCAACCTCGGCTATTCGCGCGGGGTGATGCGGACCTGGCTGCGCCATCCGATGCTGACCGCCGTCAAGACCTGGGCGGTGGCGCATTTGCTGGTGAACGGCGATCTGGCCTCGATCGTGCTGTTCGGCGGGATTCTAATTTGGGCAGTGGTTGATGTGATTGCGATCAACCGGATGGAGCCGGCGTGGACACCGCCACCTGCCGGACCGGCGCGCAATGATGTGATCTATCTGGTCGCATCGGCCCTGGTGTTTGGGGTGATCGTCTTTATCCACGGCTGGCTGGGCTATCCGCCTTTGGGGTGAACGATGAAGTTGTACCGATTTCTTTCCGAAGACGACACCTCGGCCTTTTGCCACAAGGTGTCGCTGGCGCTGAGCAAGGGTTGGGCGCTGCATGGGTCGCCGACTTATGCCTTTGATGCAGCGCGCGGCGTGATGCGCTGTGGGCAGGCGGTAGTCAAGGACGCGCCAGGGACGTATTCGCCGGAGTTGAAGCTGGGTGAGCAGTAACGGGTAGGCAACCGGCAACAAGAGCGCTGGTCAGGACTTGTCAGGCGGCGGGAGTGCGCGTCTGGCGTTGAAGGCAGGCGGGCGCGTCTGGAATGAAAGACGGTTCCCGGACTCCCGGGATGTCGTGATCACAAACCCGAAAGGCACAAAATGAAGAAGATCAGTTTCGTATCGCTGTTTGCGGCTGCCTTGTTGGCGGCCTCGGCCGCAACCGCCGCCGCGCCGACCTGCGCCCTGTCGGATGGCGCGGTTGCGCCAATGGTCGACGCGATGAATGCGCTTGTCCTGGCCGGAAAATTCTCTGACGTCACGGCGACGCTGTCCAAGCGCATGGGCGGACTTCCCGCAGATTTGCTGACAAAACTGGCAGAGGCCTATCCCAAGCCGTTCTCGACTTGCACCGTTCTGGCGCATCGGGTCGACCAAGGCGGGCTGGCGCAAGATGTGGTGATGTTCGAAGGATCGGCCTCGCTGTTCGTCTATTGGGTGTCGGGCCCGCTGGGTGGCGAAGTCGGGCCGATCAGTTTCAACATGAATTCGAACTTTGATGCGATATTGGCCTTGTTGCACTAGGGTTGGCCGGGCGCGACGTGCGTGATCACGGCGGAAAAGATCGTGATCACATTCCGCCGCCAGGAGAAGAATACTGACGTTGTCGGGGTCAGAATTGGCGAAGATGCGTGACAGCGCCGAATTAGGCGCTATTCAGTGGGTTACGGACAGAGTGCCTCGATGAG
>JANXPK010000686.1 GCA_025357355.1 Rhodobacterales bacterium | reverse complement strand
AAGACCACTGGCAAGCTTGGCGACGTGATGAAGGAGAGCATCGAGGCGGCGGCGTCCTATGTGCGGTCGATTGCACCGGAATTGGGGGTCAAGCCCACCAAGTTCGAGACGATCGACATCCACCTGCACCTGCCCGAGGGTGCCACGCCCAAGGACGGGCCGTCGGCGGGTCTGGCCATGGTGACCTCGATTGTTTCGGTGATCACCGGGATTCCGGTGCGCAAGGACGTGGCGATGACCGGCGAAGTGACGCTGCGCGGCAACGCGCTGCCGATCGGCGGGTTGAAGGAGAAGCTGCTGGCCGCGCTGCGCGGTGGCATCAAAACCGTTATCATCCCGCAGGAAAACGCCAAGGATCTGATCGAGATCCCGGACAATGTGAAGCAGGGGATGGAGATCATTCCGGTGACACATGTGCGGGAAGTGCTGAAGATCGCTCTGGTGCGTCAGCCCGAGCCCATCGTGTGGGACGAGGCGGCGGAAGAAGCGGCGGCGGCGGCACGGTCTGCGAAATCGGATGCCACGCCGGACGTTGCCCTGACGCAAACGGCGCATTGAACCGAAGGGTCCCCGGCCCGTCCTGATGGATGGGCCGGGGATTTGCCTTTGGTACAAAAGCGCAATTCGACCCATTACACTGTTCCCTTGGGAAAATATTCGCGTTAGGCTCGTTTCAAATTCGGAAACAGTAACAAAGGCGAAGACATGGCCACGAAACCCACCACGCCGAAAACCGCACGGCCCTCCGCCAGGACCGGTGCTGCGAAGGGTGGCACCCCGCGCAGTGCCAAGCCGAAGCCGGTGCAGGACGCAGAACTTGCCGCGCAGACCGAAGGCGCGGTTGTGGCGGGTGAGGGCGAGGCCAAGGCCAAAGGGGCTGTGGGGCTGCGTCTTAAAGAGCTGGTCGACCGGGTCGTGGCCGCGACCGGTGGCAAGAAGAAGGGCGTCAAGGAGATCGTCGAAGCAACCCTGACCCAGATGGGCGAAGCTTTGCAGCGCGGCCAAGGCCTGAACCTGCCGGCATTTGGCAAGGCCCGCGTCACGCGACCCGCCACCGAGCCTGGCGGGGCCATGACAGTGAAACTGCGGCAGGGCACCGGGGCCCCGGGCACGGGCAAGCCCGACAAGGAGCCACTTGCAGACGAGGACGAAGATAGCTAAGAGACCGGCCACCGGGTCGCTAGCTCAGCGGTAGAGCACTACCTTCACACGGTAGGGGTCATAGGTTCGATCCCTATGCGACCCACCATTCTTCAGAAAGCGCGCCCGATCCGGGCGCGTTTTGCGTTTTCCGCGCCGCGCGTAAACCTGGGACGAGCGCTGATTTTGCGGTGGACCAACCGATCTGCACGCGGGATAGTGCGACAAAGGTGGGGGCCAGGATGAAGAAACTCAGATCGCAGGCGTGGTTTGGCGGGCAGGACAAGGACGGTTTCATCCATCGCAGTTGGATGAAGAACGGCGGCTTGCCGGATGACGCCTTTGACGGGCGGCCGATCATTGGTATCTGCAACACGTTCAGCGACTTTACCCCGTGCAATGCCCATTTCCGCGAACTGATCACCCATATCAAGGCGGGCGTTCTGGAGGCGGGTGGGCTGCCCCTGGAGTTTCCGGTATTTTCCTGTGGCGAAAGCAACCTGCGCCCGACGGCGATGCTGTTTCGCAACCTCGCCTCGATGGATGTGGAAGAGGCGATCCGGGCCAATCCGATGGACGGGGTCGTGCTGATGGTGGGGTGCGACAAGACCACGCCGTCGCTGGTAATGGGGGCTGCGACCTGCGATCTGCCGACCATCGCGGTGTCGGGCGGGCCGATGCTGAACGGGCGTTACAAGGGCCGCGCCATCGGGTCGGGTACCGACGTGTGGAAGTTCTCGGAGGCGGTGCGGGCGGGTGAGATGAGCGAACAGGAGTTCGCCAATGCCGAAAATTCGATGTCGCGCTCGCCGGGGCATTGCATGACGATGGGCACCGCCTCGACCATGGCGTCGATGGTGGAGGCGCTGGGCATCACGCTGCCCGGCAACGCGGCCTGGCCTGCGGTGGATGCGCGGCGGGCGCGGTTGGCGCGGATGTCAGGGCGGCGGATTGTCGAGATGGTGCGGCAGGATCACTGCCTGTCGCAAATCCTGACGCGAGAGGCGTTCGAGAACGCCATCAAGGTCATCGGCGCGATTGGCGGGTCGACCAACGCGGTGGTGCATCTGCTGGCGATTGCGGGCCGGATCGGGGTTGACCTGACACTGGACGATTGGGACCGGGTTGGGCGCGGGGTGCCGACGATTGTCGATCTGATGCCGTCGGGGCGGTTCCTGATGGAGGAGTTGGCCTATGCGGGCGGCATTCCGGCGGTGATGAAGCGGATCGGTCATCTTCTCAGTCTGGATGTGGTGACGGCCAGCGGTGCGACTTTGCGAGAGTGCATCAAGGATGCCGAGGTCTATGATGACGAGGTGATCCGGCCGCTTTCGAACCCGCTGGTGGCCGATGGTGGGCTGGCGGTGCTGCGCGGCAATCTGGCGCCGAGGGGGGCAGTGCTGAAGCCCTCGGCTGCCAGTCCGGAATTGATGCAGCATCGCGGGCGGGCGGTGGTGTTCGACGATATCGACGATTACAAGCGCCGCATTGATGCGGACGATCTCGACGTCGAGGCGTCTTCGGTTCTGGTGCTGCGCAATTGCGGACCCAAGGGCTATCCGGGCATGGCCGAGGTCGGCAACATGGCGCTGCCGAAGAAGCTGTTGGCGCAAGGTGTGCGCGACATGGTGCGGATATCCGATGCGCGCATGTCGGGGACGGCCTATGGCACGGTGGTGTTGCATGTG
>JANXPK010000643.1 GCA_025357355.1 Rhodobacterales bacterium | reverse complement strand
GTGCTGACCGGCACCGACCTTGCCCGCTATACTAGCGACTGGACCACGCATTACACCTCGGCCCCGGCCGTTGTGGTGCGTCCGGCCAACACCGCCGAGGTCGCCGCTGTGATGAAGCTGGCCGCCCGTCACAACGTGCCGGTGATCCCGGTGTCAGGCCGCACCGGTCTCGTCGGCGGCGCAATGACGACGGGTGGGTTGATGCTGTCGGTCGAACGGCTGAACCGCATTCGCGATGTCCGCCCCGCCACCCGCATCGCCATTGTCGAGGCTGGGGTGGTCCTGCAACGCCTGCATGAAGCGGCAGAGGAGGAGGGCCTGTATTTCCCGCTGTGGTTTGGCGCGCGCGGTTCGGCGATGATCGGCGGGGTGCTCAGCACCAACGCGGGCGGGTCGAACGTGCTGCGTTACGGCTCCACCCGTGCGCTGTGCCTGGGGCTGGAGGTGGTGCTGCCCGATGGCCGCATCCTCGATCTGATGTCGGAATTGCACAAGAACAACGCGGGCTATGACCTGCGCCAGTTGTTCATCGGGGCCGAAGGCACGCTGGGCGTGATCACCGCCGCCGTCATGAAGCTGGTGCCGCGCCCGCGCGCCTATGCCACCGCGACCCTCGCCGCCCGCTCGCTGCCCGATGCGCTGACCCTTTTGAACCGGCTGCAAGCGGCCTCGGGTGGCCAGGTCGAGGCGTTCGAATACATGCCCGCCACCTATATGCGCCGCCTGTCCGAGGCGCGGCCGGACATCCGCCTGCCGTTTGACCGGCGCTATGACACCAACATCCTCGTCGAGATCGGCGCCACCGCCCTGCGCGATGCCACGCCCCTGCCCGACGGGGCCATCCCGGTCGTCGCCCTTCTGGAAACGACGCTCGCCGAGATGATCGCTGAAGGTGCGGTGCTGGACGCCGAGATCGCCCAGAATGAGCAGCAACGTCTGGCGATGTGGAAGCGCCGTGAACTGGCCGCCGAGATCACCCTGTCGCGCCAGCCGACCATCGATACCGACATCGCCCTGCCGCTGGACCTTGTCCCCGAATTCTACGCCCGGATCGAAGCGCGGTTGCCCGCACTTGACCCCGGATGCGAGACGCTGTCGGTCTGCCACCTCGGCGATGGCAACGTCCATTTCACCGTCTTTCCGACCCGCGACGACCCTGACCTGTACGACGCCGTGGTAGAGGCGGTCGAGGATGTGGTGCAAGAGCAGCACGGCTCTTTCTCGGCCGAACACGGCGTCGGGCTGTCCAAGCTGAACACCATGGCCCGGCGCAAGGACCCCGTGGCGCTGGATGTGATGCGCGCCATCAAGACTGCGCTCGACCCTGACAACCGCATGAACCCCGGCAAGGTCATCCCGCGGTGACCTACCGCCATTATCCCTCCCAAATATCCCCGCCGGAGCCTTCGCCCGTGTCGCAAGTGTGAACGCCGGGTTAAAGAGCCCCTGGAACGCGATCAATCTTGATGGAAACATCATGATGGCCACCTTCGCCGCAAGTGCCAGAGGACCGTCTGATGAAGGCTCCGGGGGAGCCTTCATCGGTCCGATTGCCGAAGCGCGTGCGCGTCAAGGCAAGGGGGATTGGGTCGGGCAATGTGGTGCGGAAGGGGAGGCGCCTGCCTGGGGTGGGCGCTGAAGGCGCC
>JANXPK010000327.1 GCA_025357355.1 Rhodobacterales bacterium | reverse complement strand
GACAGCGACAGCATGATGGTCTGGTTCAGCCCCGCCATGATCTGCGGCAGGGCCCAGGGCAATTCGACCTTGTAAAGGCGTTGGCGCGGGGTGGCGCCGAAGGCAGTGGCGGCCTCAAGCAGTGCGGTGGGGGTGGAGGCGATGCCAAGCTGGGTCAGGCGAATGGGCGCTGGCAGCACGAAAATGACCGTGGCGATCAGGCCCGGGACCATGCCAAGGCCAAAGAACACGATGGCGGGGATCAGGTAGACAAAGGTCGGTAGTGTCTGCATCAGGTCCAGCACCGGCGACATGGCCTGATAAAGCCGGGGGCGGTGTGCGGCGGCAATGCCGATCGGCACACCCGCGGCCATGCAGACCACGCAAGCCGAAAGGATCAGGGTCAGGCTTTCGGTGGTTTCCTTCCAGTAGCCCTGGTTCATCACGAAAAGAAAGCCCAGGAACACGCCAAGGCAGATTTTCCAGTTGCGCTGCAGAACCCAGGTCAGGGCGACAAAAACGGCAATGACAACAAGGGGATAGGGCGTCTGCAATAACCACAGGATGCCGTTGATCATCCCCTCCATCACATTGGAGATGGCGTCGAACAGCGGGCTGAGGTTGGCCTTCATCCAATCGAAGATGATCTTGGCCCAGGCGCCGATCGGGATTTTGGGGATGGCTGAAAAGTCCATGTCAGGCTCCTTGAGTCGGGCAGAGGGTCATTTCGGCGCCAGTCTGCGTGCGAGATCGCTGGCGTGACAATGGGAATTTGGCAAGGGTCGGCGCGGCAGCAAGGGCCGCCGCGCCGGGTTCTATCACTTCAGAGCGGCCATGACGGCGGGCAGGGCATCCTTGCCGTCCTTGGTGGTGACTCCGTTCAGCCAAGGCTTGATCGCGTCCGGGTTGGCGGCGAGCCATTCCTTGGCGGCGACAGCGGGGTCCTTTCCGTCATTCAGGATGGCGCCCATGATCTTGTTTTCCATGTCCAGCGAGAACACCAGGTTGGACAGGAACTTGCCGGTGTTGGGGCAGTCCTTGGACAGGCCGGCGCGGGTGTTGGTATAGACGGTAGCGCCGCCGAGGTTGGGCCCGAAATAATCATCGCCGCCGGTCAGGTAGGTCATCTTGAAATTGGCGTTCATCGGGTGGGGTTCCCAGCCAAGGAAGATAATCGGTTTCTTGGCTTGATCGTCCTTGGCAACCTCTGCCAGCATGCCCTGTTCCGAGCTTTCGACCAGTTCAACGCCTGCCTTCTTCAGCCCGAACGCGTCCTTGTCGATCATGTCGATGATCAGTTTGTTGCCGTCATTGCCAGCCTCGATGCCATAGATCTTGCCGTCAAGGTCCTTGACGTGCGCGGCGATGTCCTTGAAATCCTTGATGCCGAGGGCGGCGCCGAAGGAGTTGGTGGCCAGCGTGTACTTGGCGCCTTCAAGGTTGGCGCGGACGTTTTCGACGGTCTTGGCGTCAAGGTATGGCTGAATGTTGGAGGCCATGGTGGGCATCCAGTTGCCAAGGAAGATGTCGATGTCGCCCTTGGCGAGACCCTCATAGGTCACAGGAACCGACAGGACCTGGGTTTCGGTCTGGTAGCCAAGTGCCGTGAGGATCAACGAAGACACGGCAGTGGTGGAAGTGATATCAGTCCAGCCGACATCAGAGAACACGACTTTGTCGCAGCCGGCGGCAAAGGTGGTGCTGGCCAGTGCAGTGAAAGCGGTGGCGAGAAGGCCAACTCTCAAGATCGTTGTGCGAAGTGTCATCAGGGGCTCCCTGTTTTTGTTGATTGACGAGTCAATAAACTTCAAGCTAGCTGCCAAATGCAAGCATTATATTGGGGCGCAGCGATGCCGAAGCTTGGAATGGAGCCTATACGC
Organism: Rhodobacterales bacterium; assembly: GCA_025357355.1. GTDB lineage: Bacteria > Pseudomonadota > Alphaproteobacteria > Rhodobacterales > Rhodobacteraceae > Stagnihabitans. Next base: position 2,736 of record JANXPK010000327.1, on the reverse strand, counting down.
AAGGCGGCGCTTGTCAAAGCAACGATTGTTGAAATCGGGCGGGCGCGGTCGCTGGATGTGACGGTCAGCCAGATCGCCAAAAGGGCGGGCATGTCGAGCGCCTTGGCGCATCACTATTTCGGCAGCAAGGAGGACATGTTCCTTGCGGCGATGCGGCATGTCTTGACGCTGTACGGGGCCGAGGTGCGCGGAGCGCTGGCGTTGGCGGAGGGGCCGCAAGGACGGCTGCGCGCGGTGCTGGCGGCGTCGTTCAGCCCGGCGAATTTCCGGCGCGAGGCGGTCGGGGCCTGGTTGAACTTCTGGCTCCTGGCGCAAACGGTGCCGGAGGCGAAGCGGCTGCTAGCAGTCTATCAGCGGCGGTTGCGGTCGAACCTCGTGGCCGGGCTGAGGCCGTTGTCGGGCATAAAGGCCGAGGCGATTGCCGATGGGCTGGGGGCCCTGATCGACGGGCTTTACCTGCGTGAAGTGCTGAAATCGGGAGCGCCGGACGGGGCGGCAGCAGTGGCTGTGGCCATGGATTATCTGCGCGGGCAATTGCTGGGGGTGGTGCTGTGACCCCATCTGCGACCGAGGTGCCGACGCCGCAGGTTTTGGCAGCGGCCTATGCGGTGACAAGGGCCGCGACGCGGCGGACCCCGCTCTTGGAGGCCGAAGGGCTGGCGGCGCAGACCGGGGCGGCGCGGTTTTTCGTCAAGGCCGAAAACCTGCAATGGGCGGGATCGTTCAAGCTGCGCGGGGCGTACTGGCGGCTAATCTGTCTGGAGCCCGAGGAAAAGCGGCGCGGCGTCGTGGCCTATTCTTCGGGCAATTTCGCCCAAGGGCTGGCGCTGGCGGGGCGCGAATTGGGGGTACCGGTGACGATCGTGATGCCGATCGACGCGCCCGAGATGAAGCGGCAGGCGACCGAGGGGTTTGGCGCGCGGGTCATTCTGTCGGACCACGGCGCCAGGCCGCGCGAAGAGGCGGCCTCGACGCTGGCGCGGGAGGTGGCGGCACGCGAAGGGCTGACGTTGCTGCATCCATTCGACGACCCGAAGATCGTGGCGGGTCAAGGGGGCGCCGGACTGGAAGCGCTGGAGCAGATGGCCGAGGCGGGAACCGTGCCCGATGTGGTGCTGTGCCCGGTGGGGGGGGGCGGGCTGATGGGCGGCCTGGCGCTGGCCATCCGAGCTGCTTGCCCGGACGCCGCGATTTATGGAGTGGAGCCGGTGGGCTACGACGGCATGGGCGCCAGCTTGCGGGCGGGGTCGCGGCAACGCGTCAGTGGCGGGGTCACGATCTGCGATGCTTTGCAGGCGACGATGCCGGGCGAGGCGACCTTCGCCGCCTGTCAGGCCGCGGGAGTGCAAGGGCTGGCGGTCGATGACGCGGCAGTAACACGGGCGATGCTGGTGGCGTTCGAGGGGCTGAAGCTGGTGCTAGAGCCGTCGGGTGCTGTGGCGCTGGCGGCAGCGCTGTCGGGGCATGTTGATCTGACGGGTCGGCGAGTGCTGGTGCTGGCCACCGGCGGTAACATTCCGTTTGCGCGCTTCCAAACCTGTATTGAAGGGATAAGTGTCTGACGATGACGCCGGATTATGTGATTATCGGCTCGGGTTCCGCAGGGTCGGCGCTGGCATACCGCTTAGGTGAAGCGGGCATGAAGGTAGTGGTGATCGAAGAGGGCGGCACCGATGCCGGGCCGTTCATCCAGATGCCGGCCGCCTTGTCGTATCCAATGAATATGAAGCGCTATGATTGGGGCTTTCGCACCGAGCCCGAGCCTTATCTGGGCGGGCGCGTGCTGGCCACACCGCGAGGCCGCGTGATCGGCGGATCGTCCAGCATCAACGGCATGGTCTATGTCCGTGGCCATGCCCGCGATTTTGACACCTGGGACGAGATGGGGGCTGCGGGCTGGGCCTTTGCCGATGTGCTGCCCTATTTCAAGCGGATGGAGAACTGGCATGGCGAAGAAGGCGACGCGACCTGGCGTGGTCTGGACGGGCCGCTGCATGTGACACGGGGGCCAAGGTCGAACCCGTTGTTCGACGCCTTTATCGAAGCCGGGCGGCAGGCGGGCTATCCGGTCACGCGCGACTACAACGGTCAGAGTCAGGAAGGCTTCGGCCCGTTCGAGGCGACGATCTGGAAGGGCAGCCGCTGGTCGACGGCGAGTGCCTATCTGAAACCGGCGCTGAAGGGCGGCAATGTGCAGCTTTATCACTCCTATGCGCGGCGGGTCGTGATCGAGAACGGGCGTGCCGTCGGGGTCGAAGTGTCGCGTAGCGGGAGTGTCGAGGTGATCCGGGTGAAGCGCGAGGTGATCGTGGCCGCGTCGGCAATCAATACGCCCAAGATATTGCTGCTGTCGGGCATCGGGGCGGCGTCGCATCTGGCAGACCATGGAATTGCAGTGGCGGCCGACCGGCCCGGGGTCGGGGCGAACTTGCAGGACCATCCGGAACTGTACCTGCAATTTGCGGCAAGTCAGCCGATCACCCTGTACAAATACTGGAACATCTGGGGCAAGGCGCTTTTGGGCGCGCAATGGATGCTGACTGGGAAGGGGCTGGCGGCGTCCAACCAGTTCGAGGCCTGTGCCTTCATCCGGTCGCGGGCGGGTGTGGAATATCCCGACCTGCAGTACCATTTCCTGCCGATTGCTGTGCGGTATGACGGCAAGGTTTCGGCCCATGGCCACGGCTTTCAGGTCCATACCGGGCCGATGCGGTCGAAGTCGCGCGGGTCGGTCAC